>QHUJ01000243.1 GCA_003221895.1 Gemmatimonadota bacterium
TGTCGCGGAGTCCAAGGTCGCGGGCCGTGCCGGCGGTGACCGGGCCGATCGTCGCCGCGACGAAGCGACCGGAGGTCGCGGCGGGAAGGCCCACGAGATCGACGAAAGACCGGACCGTGGAGGACGACGTGAATGTGACGGCGTCGATGCGGCCGAGCGTGATGTCGCTCGCGAGCCGGCTGAGATCGGTCTCGACAGGGACGGTTCGGTACACGGCAATCGCCTGGACCTCGGCGCCGTGCTGCCGCAACGCGGCGGCGAGCGCCTCGCGCGCATCTTCCGCGCTCGGGATCAGCACGCGGGCGCCCACGAGTGACCCGCGGCTGTGCTGAATGAGCGCCTCGGCCAGCGCCTCGGCTACGAACTCGGGCGGCACCAGCGCCGGGACGACGCCTTTGACAGTGAGTGCCTCGGCAGTGGCCGTCCCGATCGCGGCGACCTGAGTCGATGCGAACACACGCGGCGTAAGACCCCACGCGACGAGGCGATCGAAGACGATCTGCACCGCATTCTGGCTCGTAAAGACGACCCAGCGGTAGGCGGAGAGGGCCGTGAGCGCGCCGCGCAACACGGCGAGGTTTTCCACCGGCTGAATACGAATGACGGGCGCCAGTACCGCGACCGCGCCGCGCTCCTCCAGCGCCCGAACCAGACCGCCGGCCTGTTCGCGGGCGCGCGTCACCACGATGCGGCGCCCCTGCAAAGATCCACTCATGCGCCGTTGCAATCTCACCGTGGCCGTACCCATTATCAAGCAATGTTCCGCTCCCTGCGCGCCGCACTTGCCCGGTTCTGCCTCCGCCGCGCCGCCGCCGCGCAGCGCGCGGCGCCGCACCGGGCGCTGGCCTGGCTGCGGCTCGGCTGCATGTTCGCGCCTAATTTCGCCGATACCTACCCGGCGCTCGTGCACTTGTCGCGCGTGGTGGACGACCGCTGGGGCGCGGTCGAAGCGGCGCGCGAGGCCACCGTGCGCTTCCCCGATCACGCCGACGCCTGGATGCTGCTCGGCGACGCGCTGCAGATGGTGTTTCGGCAGGACGAAGCGCTCGGTGCGTTCGAGCAGGCCCTGGCGCTCGAGGAGCGCGCCGATGCGGCGATGGCCGCGGGCACGCTCTACCATCGGATGGGCCGCTTCGCCGATGCGGCGGCGCGCTTTGCGCGCGCCTATGCGGCGGGCGGTGGCGCCACCGCGCTCTGGCACAACGCGCAGGCGCTCTATGACGCCGGTGATCACAGCGCAGCTGATGAAGCGTTGAATCTGTGGGCGACGGAGGTGCCGGACGGCCACAGCCGCCTGCCCGAGGCGCGCGCGGAGCTACGAGCGAAGGCTGCGGCGCGCGCGCAGGTACAGTGACAGCGTGTAGCCGATGAGGATGGCCGCGACGACGACGTACGCGGCAATCATGTAGCCGCCGTTTTGAGGGGTCATCCGTTGGCCTCTGTCTGTTCGCGCAGATCGCTGATGCCGTAGCGCTGCATGACGAAACAGATGGATGAACGGCACTTCGCACATCCCGCAGATGCCGAGCACGGCGGCGAAACGCGCGCGGGCACCAGGGTCCGGCACGGCGTTGCGCAGCAGCAGATAGCCGACATAGAGCAGGAACAGGAAGAGCGTGAACGTGAGCCGCGCATCCCAGGACCACCACGTCCCCCAGATCGGCTTGCCCCAGATGGGTCCCGTGGTCAGCACGATGGCGCAGAAGATGGTGCCCACCTCCGCCGACGACGCCGCGAAGCGGTCGAGTCGCGGGTCTTTCGTGAACAAATAGAAGATGCTCGCCAGACCGACGAAGATCATCGCCGTCTCGGCCCAAATCGCCGCGGGGACGTGCAGATAGAAGATCTTCTGTGCGAGCCCCTGCGATGCTTCGACCGGAGTGTAGGCGAGCGCGCGCAGGTAGACACCCGCGAGCAACAGCAGCGCGATCAGGTTAATCACGTGTCCCACCCGCAGGAGCCTCATTCGTTCACCGTCGCAGGAAAGAGCAGAATCGCGAGCACGACGAAGACCACGTCATAGACGGCCAGCATGTTAAGCCACCCGTGGACCTCGCTCAAGGGACGGCCGGCCAGGAGCAGGCCGGTCGCGAGGGCGGCCCAGCGCAGCGGCAGAATCATGAACGGCAAGAGGAGCACGGGCAGCAGCAGCTCCGCGAACCGCGTTCGGACCGTCATGGCACTGAAGAGCGTGCCCACGGCGACGAATCCCACCGTCGCCAGCGCGATCACCACCACGAGCGGGACGAGCAGCACCCGCACGTTGAAGAACAGCGCGATCAGCGGCAGCCCGATCACCTCGATCGTCGCTACGAAAATGAGATTCGCGATCAGCTTGCCGAGGTAGATGCTGCCGCGATCGATCGGCGCGAGCAGCAAGCCGTCGAGTGCCTGATTTTCGAGCTCGATTTGGAACGCCCGATTCAGCGCCAGGATCGCCGCGAACGTGAAGGTCACCCATAAGATGCTGGGCGCCAGATCAACGTTGGAAACAGCCGTTGGGTCGCGTCCAAAGTTGAACACCATCAGGACGAGGACGACGAATGTCGCCACCGACAGAATCGCGGTACGCGACCGGAGCTCGACGAGCAGGTCCTTGGACGCGACGGCCCAC
>QHUJ01000076.1 GCA_003221895.1 Gemmatimonadota bacterium
TCGCTCAAGGAAATGGGACGGATCGGTTCGAGCGAGGTCGTCATCCTGCCTTCTTCTCGAGGACCAGCGCAGCTGCTGTCACGTCTTCGACCGCGACACCCACCGACTTGAACAGCGTGATCTCCTGCGCGTTGCGCCGCCCAGAAGCAGTCCCTGCCACGACGGCGCCGATCTCCGTTACCTCGCTCTTCGCGGCGATGACGTCGCCCGATTCGCGCAGCGCCGCTTCGCGCGAGTCGACGAAAATGCGGGCCGTGGTGACTAGATCGTCGTCCAGCTCGCGCCAGTCAGGACGGGTCGCGCCAATCGCATTGACGTGCGTCCCGGGAGAGAGCCAGCGGCCCTGCAGGATGGGCGTCGTCGAACTCGCCGCGACTACAACCACGTCTGCGCCGCGCACCGCATCCGCGGCACTCGGCACGGCCTTCACCCGATGTCGTTCCGCAAACGCCGGCGCGTTGCGGGGACTCCACACGCGCACTTCCTTGAATGAACGGACGTGACGCAGCGCGGCGAGATGACTCTTTGCCTGCACGCCGGATCCGAGAATCCCGAGCACCGACGCGTCTGGCCGAGCAAGCCGCTCGGTCGCCACCGCCGACGCAGCGGCGGTCCGCATCTCAGTGATGAGCCGGCCGTCCATGACCGCGAGCGGCTCGCCGGTCTCGGCCTTGAGCATCACGATCACTGCGTGGTGTGTGTGAACCCCGACATTCTGAGGATAGAACGTGACGAGCTTGGCGCCGAGGGCCCCCCCGTCCGCGTATGCCGGCATGACGGCGAAGAAGCCGTGATGGGGAGCGACGGGGAGCACGGTGCGTACCGGCTGTACGACCTTGCCCGAGGACAACGCCGCGAGCGCCTGCGCAATAGCGGGAATGAGGTCCTGGTAGTGCAGCCGTTGCTGCACGGCCGGCTCGTCGAGGACATCCATAATATGGAAGTACGTCCTGACGGATGTCTCCACCAGCCTTCAGAAACGCCCTAACCAACCCCCGGCTCAGGTGCCATGTTGGTTTCACCTCGAGACACGGGGAGAAACCTCATGCCGTGGCGCAGTGCCTTCCGGGCCGCGTACCCGGCGACCGCGTTGGCTGCAATCCTCCAGCTGGGATCCCCCCCAGCGTTCGCCCAACTCGTGCGTCCGCCCGAATCCGGCGGCCAAATCACCTCCATCGGGCAGCCCAAGCGCTATCGCTTCCTCGCGGGCCTCAGCAGCGGTCTCTGGACTGAACAGCCCGGATCCGCACTCATGGTTCGGGCGGAGGGCGGGGTGTCGCGCCACCTCATGAGCCCAGTGGTCGGCCTGATGGAGGCCGGCGTCGAGGGATTTGTCGGCTGGCGCGGGACGGAAGGGGACGGCGGGCTGCGGGCGATGCTGAATGTGCCGTACTTCGGGTTAGGTGTGGGAGCGGAGTACAACGTCCCGGACGCGCATCTCAACTTCGTGGTTGGGAGTACCACGCCGGTGCGTCGAGGCGGCATCATCCGGCCCGGCGGGATGTTGCGGATCAACTGGTATCCGATGGAGAGCCATGGTTTCACCATCGGGTTCCTGCTCCCGATCGGGGATCCGCTCGCGGGCCGAACGCGACCGATCCGTGACTACGTGGTCGTCGCTCGGGACTTCGCTCCTCCCATACCGTATCAGGTGTCCAACCAGGCACTGAACGAGGCGATCGATTCGCTCGCCGTTTCGGCGGAGTGGATCCGGCGTCTGACCGTTCCGTTCCTCGACCAGGACGCCCGGGATACGCGCACTGCCGAGGCGAGACTGGCTGCGTTCTTAGCGGAGCTGCGCGCTCACGTTGCCCAGCGCTCGAGCGAGCAGGAGTTCCGGTACTTTCACGCGCAGCTCGAGCGCACATTCCGCATCGCCGCTGGGAACGACAGCATCGGCACCCGCATGGCAAGCATCGCCCGGCGGATCCTGCTCTACCAGGTGATTCTGCCGTACAACAGCCTCCTCGGGCAGAAAAAGAAAAGCGACGAGCTCGTGGAGCTCGGGATCGGCGCCCACGGTCGGTTCAGCCGGGAGGCGCTCAAGTCCGGCCTCCTGAACGGTGCTGCGTTGGAGCCGGTGTTGTACGTCTTCCAGCGGTTGACGGAGATCATGGAGCAGGAGCGCGCCCGGGCCGCGAAGCAGTGGGACGACCCGCGGTTGGTCTGGCTACCGCTCCAGTATGCACTGCTGCCCGAGCAGTACGACTCCCAGGAAGAGATCGACGCTCTGATCGACTCAATCACCGGCGTGAAGTTCACCGACCATAACGAGGTCCGGTACCTTGCCAATCTCGAGTTTCATTGGGAGCTGCTGCGGACGATAAAGGAAACCGAGGACTATCACGTCCTGTGGATCCATGATTTCCCCGCCATCACGTCCCAAGGACTGCTCGACTCGGCTGCCCTGGACCAGGTTGTCGACGGATACCTGACTACGCTGGCAGAACGACTGGAGGCTTACGACAGCGTCGGCCGGATCCCGATGTACTTCATCTTCCTCGACGAGCACTACTACGAGGCGAGGAAGTCCCGGATCTGGATGACGATCCTGGAGGACCCGCTGCATGCGTCGGCCGAGGTTGAGGCTGGCACGCAGGAGCAGAAAGCCCGCCTGAGGGCGGCCCTGGAGCGAATTCGCGCAGCCGTGCGCGACTCCAAAGTCCTGCAGGCGGAGGCGCGCCAGTACGGGGACGCCTGGCTTCGAAACCGCGTCAAGGTTCACGTCAACATCACGAACCGGGCGGATCCGTCGTTCTGGAGCGGTGGATTGGTGTCGACGGTGTTCGCATATCCCGACAACGTGATGCGGGATCATCGGAAGATCGTATTCCACGACGTGACTGAGGCGGATCCATTCCGAGGCGAGGCACTGTACACCGGAATGGGCGTCGGACAGCAGTACATGGGGCCGACGTGGGACGACCGCGCAATTCGGGTGAAGGGTCCTGCACTGCTCGAGCTCAAGCGGGCCGCGCGCAACCTGCTGCTGAGTCAAGGCATCGCGGAGAGCGACCTCCCGCCTCCCTTCCGCCTCCGGAGCGAGCCCGTTTTCCCCGGTGAAGGCTCGGTGCCGCAGGTCGCGGACGGTGCGCACGTCTTCTCCACCCGAGCACTCCAGCTCAGCAATGGGACTGGATATCTCCCCAAGCCATTGAACGTCGGCAAGGCGCTGTTGTACTCGCTCATGGGGAACGGAGCGGTGATCAAGGTTCCCGATTCGCTGTGGAACTCGTTCATGTACGCCGGGCTCCTTGTCGGCGCCTGTCTCCGCGGCACGCAGGTCCTCATCGTCACGCCTGCAGCGCTCAACATGCCGAGCTACGGTGCTCCCCAGCTCTCACGCAGCTGGGAGTTGACCAGCCGTCTGCTGATGGTGCGCGATGCACTCGGTGGCCCCATCGGGGAAGCAGGCGGGATGTTGCAAGTGGGCCTGTACACACTTCCTCCGGATCAGCGCGGGTTGGCGAGCCGGGCGCAGACCTGGATCGAGCAAGTGGGACAGACCGTGTTTCTCAAGGGACTGATGCCGTTTTTCGACAACGCGGAGCCGGCGGTCGCTGACGCGGCGACCCACGCGGGAGTGCCGGGTGCGGGGCCCCCCAAACTCCACCAGAAAGTCCAGTTCATCGCCACGGGCCCGTTCTGGTCCAGGGTGTCCGCGGCTCCTGAGTGGCGCCAGTTCATGGATACCTACCTCCGCTATCGCGAAGCGACCTACAACTCGGGGAAGTCAGCGAAGGGCGCCGACGTGCTCGAGACCGAGCTCGCGCAACTCGCCGGGCAGATATACCAGCGTGTGCGCGGGGTCCCGGGAGCGGCCAGCTATGCGATCGTCGGCTCCCAGAACCAGGACTACCGGGGGATGTTCATGGACGGTGAGGTCGCCGTGGTGTTCTCGGGAGCGGAATCGCTGGTACCCTTGGTCGACATCGCCTTCTTGGAAGGCACTGTTACCTGGCTGCAGGATCGCGCTACACTCGATCGTCTGCTCCCACCGCCGAGTGAGTACATGCGGCGGTTGGTGCGCGTCGGAAAGGACGGCTTGTGAGCCGCTGGGGCGTCGCGGTCGCGTTGGCTCAAGCGCTGCTGCCTGCGGGTGTCGCCGCGCAGCTGGGCGAAGCGCAGTACGGTGTTATCGGCAGCTACGGCACGAGCAACGCCTGGCACGGTGGCGCCGGACTGATCGTGGGCGTCGGGGCAGGCCGCCTGATCTACGTCGGGGCACGCTGGGTCTATTACTTCGGCAGCTCCGCCGTTCAAACGGACACGGGGGGTACGTTTGACGTGCGGGACCGCGCCCAGATCTTCGCCGCCGATGTGGGGCTGCAGTATCCGCTCGGCGCCACGGAACTGGTCGCGGGCGTGACGATCGGAGCCGTGCGATTCGCCCAGCATGCCGAACCCGTGTCGCCGGGAACTGGGCCGCTACAATCGTCTTCCCGCGTGGAATTCCTGCTGGCGCCCAACCTCTCCGTTCAGCTGCGCGTGTCCCCATTCCTGCTCATCCCGGAGTTCGTGTATTCCTTCGCAGGGTCGCCTGATCTGCGGTGGCCGGTGCAGCACCAAGGCCCGCTCCTCTCACTCCGCGTCGTGCTGCCGTTCGAGGTACAACGAATCCGGCGCTGAGGCTCCTTCCCGGAGTGGCCCTGTTGATGGCAGTCGCGGGCGGGGCCGCCGGCCAGGACAGTGCCGCGGTGCGCTCCGTGGAGCGGTTCCGCGATCGGCGGTTCGGCGACACGAGCAGCGCCTTCAAGCGGCTGGGATACCGCGCCATAACCGGGCTCGTGCAGCCGGTCCCGCCGTCCACGGACGACCGTTGGCGGAGGAGCCTGGTCGTCGACGTTCCGGTCGGTGGGCAGCAGGCCCTGGGTTTGGGCCTCGGTCTCGTCTACAGTCCCCCTGTGCGACCCGGCCCCGCGCCGCTTCGGGCCGAGCTGAAGCTGATGGGTCGCTACGGCATCACGGGATCCTCCGAGCTCAGACTCCAGTTCCTGGCGCCCGCCCTGGTGGCCGGCTGGCGTTTCTTCCTGCTCGCCGGCTCGGAGCGGATGGTGCGCACGCCGTACTTCGGTCCCGACAACAAGGAGCTCGTCGAAGACTCACTCAAAGAAAGCTACAGCATCCTGTATTATCGCTATGCGCTGTTGCGTTCGACGGCGTTCGCCTCCGCGCAGCGGCACGTCGCGGGTCCGTTCTGGATCCACATGGCGTTCCAGGCGCGGCACTACCGGACCTCCGCCATCGCCGAGCAACCGACGTTGTTCGCGGCGGACGTAGCGGCGGGACGGGTCGACGACACGACGCGCTACACCGGACTCGAGGGTCGCCTGGGGTTCGTGAGCGACACCCGCGACGACTGGGTGGCCCCCAAGCGCGGCGCGTACCTCGAAGCACTCGTCGCCCTGGGCCGGTTGCGCGACGATTCGCGCGGGAGCACCCGCGCTTACCATCGGTACCTGGTGGGGTTGCGGGAGTTCACGCCGTTGGGCGAGAGCGAGCGCACAGTGCTCGCGCTGCGCCAGCGGTTCGTGTTCCCCTCGGTCAACTTGCCCTACTTCCTCGCTTACGAGCAACTCACCACGGGGCTCCCGGACGACGGCGTGGTGGGTCCGCGCTCGATCCGCTTACACGGCGGCGGCAACCAGATCGCGTCGGTCCAGGCATTCATGTCGGTGGACGTGCGCCGCGAGGTCGTCATTCTGCGCGCCGATCCGATGAATCCGGTGCGGCTGTGGGGGCTGGTGCTGGCCGATGCCGGCTTGCTGGGGGAGCCGGACCAGTCCATCTCCGAGCTACGGCGCGAATGGACCATCGGGCTCGGCGGTCGGGCGCAGTTCGCCAGGCGGACGCTCCTCGGACTGGACATCGGTTGGACCGACACAGGTCTCGGGCTGAGCGTGGTGACGTACTTCGCATACTGAAGGGTGCGAAAGAGGAAACGCGTTGAAGATCTCGCTGCTGCTCGTCGAAGATACGCGCCTGCTGCGCGAAGGCATCGCGGCCCGGCTCAACGAGCAGCCGGGGCTGAGAGTTGTGGCTGTAGCTTCAGATCATGAGGCAGCA
>QHUJ01000242.1 GCA_003221895.1 Gemmatimonadota bacterium
CTGACCGAGCTGTGGGACTATCCGAAATATGGCGCGCCGTTCAAGAAGGGCGGGCGCTACTTCTTCTTCAAGAACTCCGGTCTGCAGAACCAGGCCGTGCTGTACACGCAGAGCTCGCTGGCCGCCGAGCCCGAGGTGCTGCTCGATCCCAACACACTGTCGGCGGATGGAACAGTCGCGCTCTCGATCCTCGCGTTTGCTGAAGACGGCAAGACGATGGTCTACGGCACGTCTGGCAGCGGGTCGGACTGGCAGGAATTCCGCGTGCGCGACGTCGCCACGAAGCAGGACCGCACCGACCATTTGCAATGGATCAAGTTCTCGAGCGCGGCCTGGACGCACGACGGCGCGGGGTTTCTCTACAGCCGCTATCCAGAGCCCGCCGCCGGCGCTGACCCGCTCCTCGAGGTCAATCACAATCAGAAGGTCTACTACCACAAGCTCGGCACCGACCAGTCGGCCGACCGGCTGATCTACGAACGGCCCGATCATCCCGACTGGGGATTCGGCGTGGAAGTCAGCGCCGATGGGCGCTACGCCGTCTACACCGTCTGGCTCGGCACCGACCGCCGGAACCGGATCTATTACCAGGACCTCGGCGACGCGATCAAGCCGCGTCTCGATGCGCCGGTCGTGCGATTGCTCGATGCGTTCGACGCGTCATACGGCTTCGTCGGAAACAGCGGATCGACGTTCTACTTCCAGACCGACAACGCGGCGCCGCGAGGGCGCATCGTCGCTGTGGACATCCGGCACCCCGAGCAGACCGCATGGAAGGAGGTCGTGCCCCCCCCCCAGGCGCCCGACGTGATCGAAGGATCGCAGATCGTCCACAACACGTTCGTGGTGCGCTATCTGCACGATGCCTATTCACAGCTGCGGCTGTTCGCGCTCGACGGCACGAGTGCGGGCGAGGTCGCGCTCCCCACACTGGGCTCTATCGTGCAGGTCACCGGGGAGCCGCGCGACACCGAGATGTTCTACGCGTTTACCTCATTCCTCTATCCGACCACCATCTTCCGGCACGACTTCACGACAGGCAAATCGACGGTCGGCTCGAACCCGACGTACCTGTATGGCTACGGCGGCTTCAACGTCAACATGACGCCCGCCTTCTCGATCGGCGTGCTCGGCTGGCTCGAGATGGGCGGCGTGTACGCTCAGGCGGTGCTGCGCGGCGGCTCCGAGTACGGCGAGGAGTGGCATCAGGCGGGGATGCTCGATCGCAAACAGAACGTGTTCGACGATTTTCTCGCCGCCGCCGAGTACTTGATCGCGGAACGGTACACCTCAGCGCCCAAGCTGGCGATCGGTGGCGGGTCGAACGGCGGCCTGTTGATCGGCGCCGTCGTGAATCAGCGGCCCGAGCTGTTCGGGGCGGCGCTGCCGGCGGTCGGTGTCATGGACATGCTCCGCTTCCACAAGTTCACGATCGGCTGGGCGTGGGTGACGGAGTACGGGTCGGCCGACAGCGTCGCGCAGTTCCCGTATCTGTACCGCTACTCCCCCATCCACAACATGACGCCGGGGACGCATTACCCCGCGACGCTGATCACGACGGCGGATCACGACGACCGCGTGGTGCCCGGGCACTCCTTCAAGTACGCTGCGACCCTGCAGGCGGCGCAGGGCGGGCCCGAGCCCGTGCTGATCCGCATCGAGACGAAGGCCGGCCACGGGGCCGGCAAGCCGACCGCGAAAGTCATCGAGGAGCAGACGGATCGGTGGGCCTTTCTGGTTCATACGCTTCATATGCGACTGCCGGCGGAGACCCCTGCTCCGCCGAGGCCCTAGGAGACGACCGCAATGCCGAAACTGAATTGCTCGCTGTGTGGAGCGGCGGTGGAGGGGCGCGCGCTCGCCTCGCCCCAGAAGCTGGAGAACCGCATTCTCGATCTCATCAGGCAGGATCGGCCGGAGTGGGAGGCAAAGCGCGGCATCTGCCCGAGCTGCCTCGAGACCTACCGCGCGAAGAAATTCATCGGGTACCTCGAGGCCGAGTATCAGAAGCTGTCCGAGCTCGAGCATGCCGTCGTATCGAAGGTCACCCGGCGCGGGCGCGTGAGTAAGCTCGTGCACCAGGACATGGACACGCAGATGACGTTCGGCGAGCACGTGGCCGACAAAGTCGCGCAGTTCGGCGGGAGTTGGGCGTTCATCGGCCTGTTCGGCGGCATCCTGGTCGCCTGGATGATCGTGAACGCCTGGGTGCTCGCCCGCCATCCCTTCGATCCCTACCCCTTCATTCTCTTGAACCTCGTGCTCTCGACGCTCGCGGCGCTCCAGGCACCGGTGATCATGATGAGTCAGAACCGGCAGGCGCACAAAGACCGCATGCAAGCGAATCAGGACTACGAGATCAACTTGATGGCGGAGATTGAAATCCGGGACCTACACGACAAGCTGGATTCGTTGCGATTCAAGCAATGGCACGAGCTCTGGCATATCCAGAAACGGCAGATCGAATTGCTCGAGCATTTATGCGAGCGGCAGGCGAACCCCGAAGTGAA
>QHUJ01000077.1 GCA_003221895.1 Gemmatimonadota bacterium
ATGATCGCCTCGACCGCGCCTCCGGGCACGAGCACGGTCCGAAACACGCCGCGCGGGAAGCCGGCATCGCGGAACACCTCCTCGATGGCGAGCGCGCACTGCGGGACGTTGGAGGCGTGCTTCAGCACCGCCGTGTTCCCGGCCATCAGCGTGGGCGCAGCAAAGCGGAAGACTTGCCAGAACGGGAAGTTCCACGGCATGACGGCGAGCACCACACCCAGCGGCTCGAACGCGACGTAGCTGAGTCGCGCGTT
>QHUJ01000078.1 GCA_003221895.1 Gemmatimonadota bacterium
TGACTTCTTCGGTGGCGGGATTGATCGATTCAATCGCTGCGCCGCGGGCGGTCATTGTCGGGGTGCCCATCGCGTCGCTCCTGGATTTCAGGAAGTCTACACGGGAAATCCGTGCCCGTCGCTCCTCCCAGGTTGAAACAAAAGCGCGGGCTCCGAAGAGTGCGCCGCCCTTCGGAGAGCGACTTGTAGCCCTCACGCCCAGGTTATCCCTTCTGCTTAGACAAAGACTGACCGTTCAGGTCATTCGCGCGGCAGGCTCGGGTGGTAGGTTCGCGAAACCTTTTGCCAACCCGGAGTCCCCGATGCGAGTATTTGCCGCTGCCGTCCTCAGCGCGTCGCTGTTCACGGCGCCAATGCTGTCGCAGGTGCAACCGTTTCCCTCGAGCTTCAAGAGCCAGACCATCTCGACCAACGGCACGCAGATCTACGTGCGGGTTGGGGGGCGGGGACCGGGGGTCGTGCTCCTGCACGGGTATGGGGAAACCGGCGATATGTGGGCGCCGCTCGCCGCGCGGCTGTCGCGCGATCACACCGTCATCGTGCCCGATCTCCGCGGCATGGGGCTGTCGTCCCACCCAGCCGGTGGCTACGACAAGAAGACCCAGGCCGGCGACGTCGCCGGCGTCCTCGCGGCCCTCAAGATCGACCAGGTCGACCTCGTTACGCACGACATCGGGAACATGGTGGGCTACGCCTTCGCCGCCCAATGGCCCGATCGCGTGACCAGATTCGCGCTCCTCGATGCGCCGCTTCCGGGCATTGGTCCCTGGGAGGAGATCCTGAAGAGCCCGCTGCTCTGGCACTTCCGGTTCGGGGGGCCCGACATGGAGCGCTTGGTTGCCGGTCGAGAGCGGATCTACCTCGACCGCTTCTGGAACGATTTCTCCGCGGACCCGAAGAACTTCGCCGAGGCGTCGCGCCGTCACTACGCCAGGCTGTATGCGCGCCCCGGCGCCATGCATTCGGGCTTTGAACAGTTCAAGGCATTCGATCAGGACGCCATCGACAACCGGACGTTCCTCGCCAGGGGTTTGCTGACGATGCCGGTCCTCGCGGTCGGCGGCGAGAAGTCATTTGGGCCGATGATGGCCGTCGTCATGCGCGCCGCCGCGACGAACGTACAGGAGGTCGTGATTCCCAAGTCGGGACACTGGCTGATGGAGGAGAACCCGACCGCAACGATGGCGGCGGTCGAGGACTTTCTTCGTGCGGCTCCGGCGAGCTCGCGGCAGGGCGAGCAGCGCCTGACGGTGGGGGAGATCGGTGCGCTGGCAAAAGGTGGCGCGGGCGCGGGCACGTCGGGCGTTGCCGGCATCCAGACGACCACACTCTCCGGCGATCCGACGAAAGCCGGCCCCTACACGATCGAGATTCGCGTGCCGGCGCACACACGGATCGCGGCACACGTCCATCGCGACGACCGCACCGCCGTCGTCGTGTCCGGCACATGGCATTTCGGGTACGGGACGAAAGCCGATGAGACGCTCACGCGGGCCTTGGAGCCTGGGAGCTTCTATACCGAGCCCGGCAACGATCCGCATTTCGCACTCACTGGTGATGAGCCGGTCATCGTGTACATCTTCGGCTTCGGTCCGACGAGCACGCGTTACGTCGAAGTCGCCGCCGATCCACGCCGCCCCGGACAGTAGCAGGAAGTCGCGTGAATTCCTGAGCGCTCTCCTATCGGAGCTATACGGGGCGGCGTAAGCTTGCGGTATGGACGCCGAAGGGGTGTGGACCGCGTTCGCGCTCGTGGTGCTGTGTGCGGCGCGCTCCGGATCCGCCCAAATAGGTCCGGGGCGTCCGCTCACTCCACCGCCGGAATTCACCGTCGATCAATGGACCACGGTCAACGGCCTGCCGCAAAACTCCGTCAACGCCATCGCCCAAACTCCCGACGGCTATATCTGGCTCGGTACGTTCGGGGGCCTCGCTCGCTTCGATGGCCTGCGATTCAACGTCGTGGAGCGCGTCGATTCCGCCGGCCGCCACGTCGATCGCGTGCTGTCGCTCGCTGTGGCGCCCGAGAGCACCCTGTGGATTGGCACGGAAAACGGCCTCCTCCGGTATTGCGGCGGCCAGTTTCGTCTGTTCACCACCGCGAATGGCTTACCGGACAACGAAGTTCGCGCCCTCTACTTCGACCATGCGGGCACGCTGTGGATCGGCACGGAGCACGGTGGGGCGGCCCGGTACCAGGCCGGACGCTTCACCGCGATTCACGATGTCAAGGGTGTGCCCTTCAGCGCTGTGTCTTCCTTCGTCGAGGATCGCTCCGGCATCTTCTGGATCAACGCGCGTGGACATTTTCTGCCGCTGGTGTCGCCAGGGGTCTCGACCGAGCGGCTGCCGGAAATCGGTCGTGCGCCCTTCGACGTGTTGCTGCTCGAGGACCAGAAGGGCGACGAATGGTTTCGCGTGCCGGAAGGCACAGGCCCGGCGGGGATGGGACGGGTGCGTCCGGGTGGCGTAGACCTCTTCCGCATGGGCTTCGGCCCCGAGGTGATGATCGAGCAGGATCGGCCAGGCCGTTACTGGCTTGGCACGTTTCAGCACGGCGTCATCGAATTCCGGCCGGACGATCGTCGACGCGCGACCCCTTATCCGCTCGCCGAGGGGAACATGTCGTACGGGACTCGCGCACTCCTCAATGGACACGATGGCAATGTCTGGGTCGGTACCGCTCGGAATGGCCTGCTTCGCCTCAAGCGAAACCTGTTCACGACCTACCGCGCGGCCAACGGTCTCTCACTCGATATCATCACAACGGTCATGGAAGCGCGCGACGGGTCGCTCTGGGTGGGAACCAACTGCGGCGGCGTGAACGTGATCGATCCCGCACGCGAGACAGTCCATACCCATTTGGTCACGCATCTGGGTGAGCTTGGAAGCGACCCTTGCGTGTTCGCGATGGCACAGGACAGCGACGGCGTGGTCTGGGTGGGGACGTACGGCGGTGGCCTGACACGCATCCAGAACGAACGCGCCGAGCGAGTCGGTGGGCTGAGCGTGCTGCGAGACAGCGTCATCCTCGCGCTGTTCACGAGCCGAGACGGCACCCTATGGGTGGGCACGAATGCCGCGGGGCTCGCTCGCGTGCGCGGACGTCAGGTGCAGCGCGTGTACACGACCACCGATGGACTGGCCAATAATAGCGTGCGCCACATCGCCCAAACGCGAGATGGCGCGATCTGGGTCGGTACGTTGGGTGGTCTTAGTCGGCTCGCTCCGGACGGACAGATCACCACGTACACCGCGAAGAATGGCCTGTCCAGCGAATACGTGCGATCGACTTACGAGGATGACGACGGCACGTTGTGGATCGGGACGTACGGCGGCGGGCTCAATCGATTCCGCAATGGGCACTTCGTCGCGATCACACGTGCCGACGGTTTGGCCGACAACGTCGTCTCCTCGATCCTGGACGACGACCGCGGCAATCTGTGGATGAGCGGCAACCTCGGCATCTACCGCGTGACGAAAGCGCAGCTGAACCAGTTCGCCGACGGTCGCCTGCGCCGCGTGCACAGCGTGCTGTACGGCGTGGGCGATGGGCTGGTGAATGCCGAAACCAATGGCGGCTTCCAGCCAGCTGGGTGGAAGGACCACACGGGGCGTTTGTGGTTTCCAACGATCGAAGGTCTGGCGTCGGTTGACCCCATGGAAGCGACCGATATTCCACGGCCGCCACCCGTGACCGTGGATGAGATCGACGTCGACGGCGAGCCGCGCGCCGCCGGCAAGCCGCTCGAGATCGGCCCGGGTCGCCCGAATGTCGAGTTCCGCTACACGGCGGTCAGTCTCTCGGCGCCGGACAACGTGACATTCCGCTACCGCCTGGAGGGTTTGGACGACAATTGGGTCGAGCCAGGCACTCGGCGCATCGCGTACTACTCGCGACTCCCCGCTGGTCACTATCGCTTCGTCGTCACCGCCGCCAACCGGGACGGCGTGTGGAATCCCTCGACGGCGGCGCTGAACCTGGTCGTGCTCGCGCCGCTCTATCGGCGGCCGTGGTTCATCGTCGGGGTGTTGCTCATCGGCGCCCTCGCGCTGTTGATGGTGCACCAAGCAGTGCTGCACACGCGCGGCGAGGCGATTCGCGATGAGCGCTCCCGCCTCGCCCGTGAGATTCACGATTCGTTGCTGCAGGGCTTCGGTGGTATCGCGCTGGAGCTCGACGCGGCGTCGGCACGCCTGTCGTTGCCGCCATCGCAGCAGCCGCTGCTGGATCGCGTGCTCGCCTTGATCGACCGGACGCTGACCCAGGCGCGTCAAGCCGTGTGGGATATACGACCGGCGGGCCTGGCGGCTGCGGATTTCGCCATTGAGTGCAGGGCCGCCGGCGAGCGCATCCTCGGCGGGACGGAAACGCAATATCGTGTCGTGACGCACGGCAGAGCGCGCCGATTGACGGCCGTTTGTCAGACCGAATGTCTGCGTATCATCGAAGAGGCCCTGACCAATGTTCGCAAGCATGCCGCAGCTCGCCACGTGGTTGTCTTGTTGCGGTACGGGTGGTTTCACTTCCGCGTGACCGTCCGCGACAATGGCCAGGGCTTTGATCCGGATCGCGACGGCACGCGTCGTGGCCATTGGGGTCTGCTCGGCATGCGCGAGCGGGCCAGTCGCTTTGGGGCACGGCTCGCGCTCGAGAGCCGACCGGGTGCCGGAACCGTCATCACTGTGGACGGGCCGTACTCCCTGGGATTTCTCACGCGGCCCGGCGTGACGCGCAAAGACTAACCGAACGGCGTATTGTCGCCCTGCACCACTTTGCAACAACCTTACGCAATGCCGGCCCCGATCCGCGTGATGACGGTCGACGATCACCCAATTTTTCGCGATGGACTCGCGGCGCTGCTTTCCGTGCACTCCGATCTCCAGCTCGTAGCCGAGGCCGGCGACGGCGCCGAAGCGCTCGAGCTGTTTCGCCACCACAAACCTGATGTGACACTGATGGATCTCAGTATGCCCCGCATGGGTGGCGCCGAGGCAATCCAGAAGATCGTTGCGGAATTTCCCGGGGCACGGATCATCGCGATCACGACGTACCAGGGCGATGCGGACATCCAGGGCGCCCTTGAGGCGGGGGCCCGCGGCTACCTGATCAAGGACGTGCTGCGCCATGAGGTGGCCCACGCGATTCGAGCCGTGCATAGCGGCGGCCGGGTGGTGCCGTCGGCCGTGGCGCAGAAGCTCGCGGAGTACACACCGCGAGTCGAGCTGACCGATCGAGGACCTGGGGCGACGCCTCCGGTTCTCCTTTTTTTTGCTGGCATGCTCACCGGCGCCGGTAGCACAGTCCGCGGCGCACCGCAAGGTGACGACGCGCGACGCCGGGAACAGTTTTTAGGACAGGAGTTTCACCAGTATGGCACGTATCACCGGTACCGTGAAGTGGTTCAACGACGCGAAGGGCTTTGGTTTCATCACGCCCGAGAACGGCGAGAAGGACTGCTTCGTGCATCACACCGCGATTCAGGCGGAGGGCTACAAGTCGCTCTCCGAAGGGCAGCGCGTCGAGTTCGACGTCGTGCAGGGCCAAAAGGGTCCGGCGGCGCAGAACGTCGTCAAGATCTAACCCACCCGCGGTACAGTAGTAACGGGCGGCGCACTCTTTCGGGGCGCGCCGCTTTTGTTTCAACCTGGGAGGAGCGACGGGCACGGATTCCCCGTGTAGACTTCCTGAAATCCCAGGAG
>QHUJ01000001.1 GCA_003221895.1 Gemmatimonadota bacterium
CTTCATAGCGCGCGAGTAGATCGTCGATGGAGCTCACCGTGACGCCCAGCTTGAGCTCGACACCGAGATCGAGAATGTCCTGCACTTCGGCGATGGCGACGTTGCTTTTGAGCTTGTACTCCGCAATGCCGTAGGTATTCAGGCCGCCCGGCTGCGACTGTGCCTCGAACACGGTGACGGCGTGGCCGCGGCGGCGCAAATCGCGCGCGCACGCGAGGCCTGCGGGACCGGCGCCCACAATCGCGACCCGCTTGCCGGTCTGCGCTCCAGGCGCGAACAACGTCACTTTGTGCTCGAGGACGTAATCGGTCGCATGTCGCTGCAGCAGCGCGATCTTGATCGGCTGCTCGTCGCGATCATTCAACACGCAGGCGCCTTCGCAAAGCACTTCCACGGGACAGGCGCGCGCGCACGAATGCCCGAATGGATTGGCGTCGAGGATGACGCGCGCGGAGCCGCGCAGATTGCCGGTCGCGATCTTTTTAATGAACGCGGGTACGTCGATGTGGGTGGGGCAAGCGATGGTGCAGGGCGCGTCGTAGCAGAACAGGCACTTGTTGGCCTCGAGCAGCGCCGCGTCGCTGGTCAGCGGTGGCGCGATGTCGGCGAAATTGGCAGCGAGCTGCTCGTCACTGAGGGGGTTAGGCCCTTGCACTGATTGCTCCCCGCTCCCTGCTTCCCGCTCCCACGCGCATCCCGATCACATACACGAGGGCCGAGAGGAGAAAGCCCACAAACCACGCCCAATTGTAGATCGTGCCGAACACACCGGTCTCGGGGACGCCGCGCAGCGCGGCGACGAAGCCCGGCAGGCTGGGCAGCGCGCCGATCGCGAGCGCGCCGATCGCCACCCAGTTGAAGCCGCGGGAGTACTCGTACGCGCCGTGGCGCTTGTAGAGGTCGTTCACGATCAGATCACCGCGGCGCACGACGAAGTAGTCGGCGATCATGATTCCCGCGACGGGACCGAGCAGCGCCCCATACCCGATCAGCCACGTGAAGATGTAGGCGGCGGCGTCGTTGTAGAGCCGCCACGGCATCATCAGAATGCCGATGACGGCCGTGATCATCGCGCCCTGCTTGAAGGTGATCTTGTGCGGCGCGAGGTTCGAGAAGCCGTTCGCGGGCGCGACGATGTTGGCGGCGATGTTCGTCGTGAGCGTTGCGATGATGAGCCCCGCCATCGAAAGCATAATCATCAACGGTCCACCGATGCGCGCCAGCAGCGCCACCGGATCGGCGATCCGGGTCCCGAAGATCACGACGGTTGCGTTCGTGACCGCGGCGCCGATGAACGCGAACAGCGCCATCGTGGCCGGCAGCCCGACGGCCTGGCCGACCAGCTGATCGCGCTGGGACCGCGCATAGCGGGAGAAATCGGGGATCGACAGAGCCATCGTCCCCCAGAACGCGACGGCGGAGGTCAGCCCTGCACCGAAGACGCTGCCGACGGGCTGATGGGCGGATGGGGGGGGGCCGATGGGCGGATTCTGAAGCATGACGGAAAGGCTGCCGGCACGGACCCAGGCCCAGATGAACAGCGCCGCACCCACGGCGAGCAGGAAAGGCGAGCCCCAGGTCTCCAGGAACTTGATCGAGTCCATGCCCCGCAACACGATCCACACATTCATCGCCCAAAACAGCATGAAGCAGAGAAACTCGCCGGTGTTGAGACCGGCGAACGCGGGCAGCAGCTGCGGCAGCGTCGCGATGCCGGCCCACAGGACTTCGATGAGCTTGTAAATCGCCCAGCCGCCAATCCACGTCTGAATCCCGAACCAGCCGCACGCGACGAGGCCTCGCAGCAGCGCGGGAATGTTCGCGCCCAACACGCCGAACGAAGCACGCGCCAGCACCGGGAAGGGGATTCCGTAGCGTGTGCCGGCGTGCGAGTTGAGCGCGATCGGAATCAGGACAACCACGTTGCCGAGAATGATCGCGCCGACCGCCGCCTGCCACGTCCAGCCCGAGGCCATCAACCCGGAGGCAAGCGTGTACGTGGGAATGCAGATCGCCATTCCGATCCAGAGCGACGCGATGTTCCACCAATTCCAGGTGCGCCGGTCGGGCGGAACAGGCAGCAGGTCTTCGTTGGCGAGCTGAGTGCGAGCTGGCAGCGTCATAAGTTGACGCGCGCTAAGAGCGCGCGCTCATTTGACCTCCGCCAATGCGCGCTCGATGCGTTTGCAGCCGTCATCGATCTCTGCTTTGCTGATCAACATCGACGGCGCGATGCGGATGACATTGCCGTAGAGTCCACCCTTGCCGATGAGCAGCCCGTGCCGTTTCGCGGCCTCCAGGAACGCGATGGTCTTCTTGGGGGACGGTTCTTTGGTCTTGCGGTCCTCCACGAACTCGATCCCCTGCATCAGCCCCATGCCGCGGACGTCGCCGATGAAGTCAAACCGCTTCTTGAATTCCTCGAGCGCGTCCCGCAGCTGCGTGCCGCGCTCGGCGGACCGTTTGGGCGTATTCTCGCGCTGCATGACTTCGAGCGTCACATCCACCGCCGCCATGGAAATCGGGTTGCCGCCGAACGTGGACAGCGACAGTCCGGTAAACGCGTTCGCGACCTCTTCCGTGGCGATAGTCGCGCCGACCGGGAAGCCGTTGGCGATCGATTTCGCGAACGTCATGATCTCGGGATCGACACCCCAATGCTCGATCCCGCACCATGTGTCGCCGGTGCGGCCCCAGCCCGTCTGCACCTCGTCGCAGATGAAGACGCCGCCGTATTTGCGGATGATGCCGACCGCGATCTCGAAATACTCTTTCGGCGGCGTGATGAAGCCGCCCGCGCCCTGAATCGGCTCCGCCATGAATGCGGCGATGCGGCCGGTCGTCTCCGTCTTGATCAGATCTTCGATATCCTGCGCGCAGCGGATGCCGCAGTCGGGGTACTCGAGCCCCATCGGGCAGCGATAGCAGTAGGGCGACAGCGCGTGCTTGATGCCCGCAATCTGCGTCGGCAGGATGCGCCACGGCTGCTGCCCCGTGATCGCGATCGCGCCCTGGCTGCGGCCCGCGTAGCTGTGCCGCAGCACGATGACCTCCTGCTGGCCGGTATAGATCTTTGCCAGCATCACCGCCGTTTCATCGGCCTCGGTGCCGCTCGTCGTGAAGAAGCTTTTCTTCAGCTTGCCGGGCGTGATCTGCGTGAGCCGCTCCGCGACGCGCGTTTGCTCCTGGGTGGGATAGACGCTGGACGTATGGACGAGCCGCGCCACCTGGTCCTGAATGCGCTTGACGAACTCGGGATGGGAGTGCCCGATCCCGGCGGTGAGAATGCCGCCGAAGAAGTCGAGGTACTCGCGGCCGTCGAGGTCCTTGACGCTCGACCCATGAGCTTCGGTGATGACGACTGGCTCCTGGTAGTAGGTCGCCACGCAGGGAAACAGGAACTCCTTGTGCTTCGCGCGAACGGTCTGCGAATCCATTAGTGTGTAGGCTCCCTCTTCAAGAATTGACCTCGTCCGATCGTCCCCACGAACTCGCCATCGCGTGCCTGCACTTGACCGCGGACCGTCACCACGCTTGCGCGACCCTTCTGCTCCCAGCCTTCGTAGGCGTTGTAGTCGACCTTCGAGTAGCTGCACTCTTTTGCGAATGTGCCGCGATACGCCGGATCGTACACCACCAGATCGGCATCACTGCCGAGCTCGATCGCTCCCTTCCTGGGATAGAGCCCGAACAGCTTGGCGGCCTGCGTCGAGCAGGCGTCCACCATCGCCTGCACCCCCAGGCGACCCGCGGTCACACCGCAGGTGTGCACCAGGTCGACCCGCTCCTGAACCGACGGGATGCCGTTGGGGATCTTCGTAAAGGCGTCCTTCCCCATCTGCTTCTGGTCGCCGAACCGGAACGGCGCATGATCGGTCGCGATGGTGCTGATGTCGCGCGACTTCACGCCGGCCCACAACACACTCTGGTTCGCCTTGGCCCGCAGGGGAGGCGACATCACGTACTTGGCGCCCTCAAAACTCGGTCGCTCCACATAGCTCTCATCGAGCACGAAGTGCGGAATGACGGACTCGATCCACACGTTCACACCACGCTTTCGCGCCTCGAGGGCCGCACGCACGGCCGGCTCGCACGATGTGTGCACGATATACACGTGCGTGCCGAGCAGCTCGGCGAACGTGCAGAGGTGATGGACGCCGTCGGCTTCCACGATCGGGGGCCGTGACGGACCGTGCCACTCGGGCCCCGTCTTGCCGGCGGCGAGCAGCGATTTCTGTAACGCGTCGATCGCATCGGCATTCTCGCAGTGCGCCGTGACGATGACTCCCGCTTCGCGGGCCAGCTTCATTGCCGCAAACAGGTCTTCGTCGGAGAGATTGAGCGCGCCCTTGTACGCTAGGAACACCTTGAACGACGCGACCCCGGCCTTCACGATCTCGCGGAACTGGTCGCGAATGTGCGGCTCGAACCGGACGACGGACATGTGAAACGTGTAGTCCACGGCGGCGAGTCCTTCGGCTTTCGACTTCCACAGCTCGAACGCCGCGACGGGCTGATCGCTGGGCCCGGGGCAGATCATCTCGATCAGTGTCGTCGTGCCGCCGGCGAGCGCGGCCTTGCTGGCCGATTCGTAATCATCGGCCGCGTATGTGCCCATGAACGGCAGGTAGATATGCACGTGCGGGTCGATAAAACCGGGAAAAACGTACTTGCCGCGTGCCTCGACGATCTCCGCGCCGCGCGCGACGAGCTTCGGATCGATGCGCGGCTCGATCCGCGTAATCGTCTCGTCCTCGGCGTAGATATCGCCGGTGAAATCCTCAGTGGCCGTGATGATCCGGCCCTCGCGGATCAGGAGCGCCATGTGGGGATCCAGCGGCGCACGGTGCGGAGATAACTCTCATACGACTCGCCGAAGACACGGCGCAAATGCGGTTCCTCGTACAGCAATACGAACAGATGCGTGATCAGCAAGAAAACCAGGGCGTATCCGGCCAGCGCGAAGGACCGATAGAACAGCGCCGCACCGAGCAGCGCGGTGCCGGCGCCGATGTACATGGGGTTACGGACGAAGCGGTACGGGCCGGCGACAACCAGCGCGCGGGGTGGATCGAAGGGAGCAGGGGTCCCCCGACCGATGACAGCGAAGGTAAGGACGCACGCGATCGCGAGCGCCAGCCCGAGCACCACAACGATCAGCCCGAGGACCTGCGCGGCGCCGATGCCCTCCACCTGCTGGATCCCCACCCGCGCGAGAATCCTCCCCGGCACAAAGACCAGGAATGCGCCAATGAACAGCGCCGCGTAGGCCAATCCACGAAACAGGGCCAGCACTAGAATCCCCACGCACGACGCACCACGCACCACGCACGGTCTTTCACGGCAATTGCCTCACCATGTCGTCGTATGTCTCGGGCCGGCGGTCACGGAAGAACTGCCAGGTGCGCCGCACCTCTTCGATCATGTCGAGATTCATCTCGGCGACGACCAGCTCGTCCTTGTCTTCGCTCCCCGTCGCCAGGAAGTTGCCGCGCGGGTCCACGAAGTAGCTCGAGCCGTAGAACTGTCCCACGTTCCACGGCGCCTCGGTTCCCACGCGATTGAGGCAGCCCATGAAGTAGCCGTTGGCGACCGCGTGCGCCGGCTGCTCGAGTTTCCAGAGATACTGTGAGAGTCCCTTCACCGTCGCCGACGGATTGAACACGATCTCGGCACCGTGCAGGCCGAGCAGCCGCGCGCCCTCGGGGAAGTGGCGGTCGTAACAGATGTAGACGCCAATCGTCGCGTAGCGCGTCTTGAAGACGGGATAGCCGAGGTTGCCGGGCTTGAAGAAGAACTTCTCCCAGAAGCCGGCGGTATGCGGGATGTGGTTCTTGCGGTACTTGCCGAGGTAACTGCCGTCGGCGTCGATCACGGCCGCGGTGTTGTAGTAGACGCCCGCCATCTCGCGCTCGTAAATCGGCACGATCATCACCATCTCATGTTTCTTGGCGAGCTGCTGCATGCGCTCGATCGTCGGTCCCGGAATCGGCTCGGCGATGTCGCACCACTTGGCGTCCTGGCTGGGACAGAAGTACGGCCCGTTGAAGACTTCCTGCAGGCAGAGGATCTGCACGCCTTTCTTGCCCGCTTCCTCTATATACGGAAGGTGCTTCTCCTCCATTGCCTTGCTGATCCGGGCGACCGGGGCGTTGGTATCGTTGATGGGGTTCGACATCTGGATGAGGCCGCCAACGACTTTTCGCATGCTCTCACGCCCCGTTGTTTGTTGCCCCCGGGCTGCCGCCCGGGGTTAGAGAACCTACCAACGCGAGATGACCACTTTCTTATCCGTGTAGAACTCGATTGAATCCTGTCCGTGCGCTTTTAGGTCTCCGAAGAACGATCCCTTCGTCCCCCCGAAGGGGAAGAACGCCATCGGTGCTGCGACACCGATGTTGACGCCGATCATACTGACGCCGACTCGATAACGAAACTCCCGCGCCGCCTTGCCGCTCTGCGTGAAGATCGACGTCGCGTTCGCAAACCCGGACCGCTGCACTATCTCGATCCCTTCGTCCAGGTTGCTCACGTGCGTCACCGCGGCCACGGGTCCGAAGATCTCTTCTTTCCCGATCGTCATGTCGGACTGGACGCCATCGAAGACGGTCGGGCCGACAAAATGGCCGCGTGGATGTTTCTCGACCTTGGTCGCGCGCCCGTCGAGCAGCAGCGTCGCGCCTTCTTTGCGCCCCGCCTCGACGTATGAGAGCACCTTCTCCTTGTGCTTCGCCGAGATGACGGGACCCATGCTGACGTCGGGCTCGAGGCCGTAGCCGAGGCGCAGGGCCCTGGCCGTGTCGAGGAGCTTGTCGCGGAATGGTTCGTACGCTTTCCCGGCGGCCACCACGACGCTACCCGCCAGGCACCGCTGGCCGGCGCAGCCGAACAGTGACTCGCTGATGTTGGCGACCGCACGGTCCATATCGGCGTCGGGCATGACGATGACGTGATTCTTCGCGCCACCCAGGGCCTGCACGCGCTTGCCGTGCTTCGCACCTTCCTGGTAGACGTGCTTGGCGACCGGCGACGATCCGACGAATGAGATCCCCGCGATGCCGGGATGCGCGAGCAGGGCGTTCACAACTTCTTTCGCGCCGTGGACCATGTTCAGGACGCCGGCGGGGATGCCGGCTTCCTGCGCCAGCTCGAGAATGCGGGTGGATGAGAACGGGACCTGCTCGCTCGGCTTGAGAATGAACGTGTTCCCCGTGGCGATGGCGTAGGGCCAGAACCAGCAGGGCACCATGGCCGGGAAGTTGAATGGCGTGACGGCGGCGAAGACGCCCAGCGGCTGTCGCACGTACTCGCAGTCGATGCCGCTGGCGACGTCCTCGAGTGTCTTGCCCATCATCAAGGCGGGAATCCCGCAGGCATGCTCGACGTTCTCGATGCCGCGCCGCACCGACCCTCGCGCCTCATCGAGCGTCTTGCCGTGCTCGCGCGTGACCGTCGTGGCGATCTCGTCGAAGTGCTCTTCCATCAGGTACTTCAGCTTGAAGAGGTAGCGCGCGCGCACCACAGGCGGCACCTGGCGCCACTTGAGGAATGCGGCCTCGGCTGCTGCAACCGCGGCATCCACGTCCCGCGCCCCGGAGAGCGGCACCTTGCCAAGCGCTTCCGCCGTGGCGGGGTTCGTGAGATCCAGATAGTCGGCGGTTTGCGGTGCGACCCATTCGCCACCGACGTAGTTCCGCAGGGTTTTCATAGGCCCCTAGCTCCTTAGCCCTTAGCCCCTGTCATAAAAGCGAAGAAACCGGCCGCGACGTGGTCGGAGCCGGTTTCAACGTAACCTAGGGATGGGCAGAGGCTTGTCAACTCACAACCGGACTCCTCCCTGCCACCCCTTTATGTCCATTGCCGGCGAACTGCGCCCGCTCCGTAGATCCTTCCAACGCCATGGTCGAGCTGCGGCCACCCGAGACGATCTGCGTGATCTCGTCGAAGTACCCGACGCCCACGAATTCCTGATGCTTGACCGCCTCGTAGCCGTCGCGCTCGAGTGCAAACTCGCGCGACTGCAGATCGGCATACGCCGCCATGCCGCGTTCCTTGTAATCCTGCGCCAGAGTGAACATGGCGTGATTGAGCGCGTGGAACCCCGACAGGGTGACGAACTGGAATTTGTAACCCATCGCGCCCAGCTCCTTCTGGAAGCCCGCGAGCTGCGCCTCGTTGAGATGGCGCTTCCAGTTGAACGACGGCGAGCAGTTGTAGGCGAGCAGCTTGCCGGGGTACTCCTTGTGGATCGCTTCGGCGAACTGCCGAGCCTCAGCGAGATCCGGCTTCGCCGTTTCGAACCACAGCAGGTCGGCGTACGGCGCGTAGGCGCGCGCTCGCGCGATCGCCGCGGCGACGCCGTCCTTGATCACGAAGAAGCCCTCCGGTGAGCGCTCGCCCGTGCACCAGGGGCGGTCGTACTCGTCCACGTCGCTCGTCAGGAGACCGGCGCTATTGGCGTCGGTGCGCGCGATGAGCATCGTTTCCACGCCGCAGACGTCGGCCGCGAGCCGGGCGGAGATGAGCTTGGTGACGAACTCGCTCGTCGGGACCAGGACCTTGCCGCCCAGGTGGCCGCACTTCTTGACCGATGACAGCTGATCCTCGAAGTGGACGCCCGCGGCGCCCGCGGCGATCATGAGCTTCATCAGCTCGTAGGCATTCAGCACGCCGCCGAATCCCGCCTCCGCATCAGCGACGAGCGGCACGTGCCAGTCGATCGAGTGATCGCCGTTCAGGTGGTGGATTTCGTCAGCGCGGCGGAGGGCGTTCTGGATGCGGTTGATGAGCTGGGGTACGCTGTCGGACGGATACAGGCTCTGATCGGGATACGTCGTCATCGCGCAATTCGCATCCGCCGCCACCTGCCAGCCGCTGATGTAGATCGCTTTCAAGCCCGCCCGGACTTCCTGGACCGCCTGGTTTCCCGTGAGGGCTGAGAGTACCGCGACGTAGGGCTCGTCCCGCATCAGCTCCCAGAGTCGCGCCGCGCCGTGGCTCGCGAGCGTGTACTGGATGGGCAGGGTGCCGCGCAGCCGGTAGACGTCCTCCGGCGTGTAGGTGCGCGTGATTCCCTGCCAGCGACGATCGTTGCGCCAGCGCCGATCAAGCTCCGAAACAAATGCGGCTTTGTTCATACGTCACTCCAGATGCTCGTACGCCACGAGGGTGAGAAACTCCGGGAACTCCGTCCCGGTCATCAATTGCCCGAACAGCTTCGCGGCGAGATCGAACTTCCCGCCAGAGAGCTGTTTCGTTTCCATCTCTTCGGCCATGAGCGACTCGACCAGGCCCGGTGTCACCTGGCGGCCGTTGGAGAGGCGCGCGCCGTGCCGCAGCCATTGCCAGACCTGCGAGCGGGAAATTTCCGCAGTCGCGGCGTCTTCCATGAGGTTGTAGATCGGCACGCAGCCGACGCCGCGCAGCCACGACTCGAGGTACTGAATGCCCACATCGATGTTCGTGCGGAGACCGGCCTCGGTGATTTCTCCGTCCGGGACGGTCAACAGATCGCGCGGCGAGACTTGCACGTCGTCGCGCAGCACAGCGAGTTGGTGGGAGGCGGCCAGTGAGGCGAATGCACCGCTGGCGACCGGCACCAGACCTGGATGTGCTACCCAGGTGCCGTCATGCCCGGCGTGCACCTCCCGTATCTTGTCCTGCCATACTTTGTCGAGCGCCTTGGCGTTCGCCAGGGCGTCGCCCTTTATCGGAATCTGCGCCGCCATCCCGCCCATCGCGTGGATGCCGCGGCGATGGCAGGTGCGGATCAGCAGGTCGACGTACGATTTCAGGAAATGGCGATCCATCGTGACGCGAGCGCGGTCGGGAAGGACGAACTCGGGCCGGCTGCGGAATTTCTTGATGAAGCTGAAGATGTAGTCCCAGCGGCCGCAGTTGAGTCCCGCGGAGTGATCGCGCAGCTCGTAGAGGATCTCGTCCATCTCGAACGCGGCGGGAATCGTCTCGATGAGCACGGTCGCGCGGATGGTGCCGCGGGGCAGGCCGAGCGCGTCCTGCGCCGCGACGAACACGTCGTTCCACAGCCGCGCCTCGAGATGGCTCTCGAGCTTCGGCAGATAGAAGTACGGCCCGCCCCCCGACTGCCGCCTGACCAGCGCACGCGCATTGTGGAACAGGAAGAGCCCAAAGTCAAAGAGCGATGCCGAAATCGGCTCGCCATCCACGGTGACGTGTCGCTCGACGAGATGCCAGCCGCGCGGACGCACCATCAGGGTCGCGGTCGAAGGATTCAGGGCGTAGTGCTTGCCCTCGGGGCTCGTGTACGTGATGTAGCCCGCGACGGCATCCCGCAGGTTGATCTGACCGTCGATGGTCCCGTGCCACGTGGGCGAGTGGGAGTCCTCGAAGTCGGCCATGTAGACCTGCGCGCCCGAGTTGAGCGCGTTGATCACCATCTTGCGGTCGACGGGACCCGTGATTTCGACGCGCCGGTCGATCAGGTCAGGGGGAATCGGCGCGACCCGCCATTCCGCCTGGCGAATCTCCGCGGTGCTCTTCAACAATCCGGGGAATGCGCCGGCATCGAAATCCCGTTGGCGGTCGGCGCGACGCGCCAGCAGCTCCCGGCGGCGGCGCTCGAAGCGGCGAGCCAGGTCGGCAACGAACGTCACAGCGGCGGGGGTGAGAATCTCGCCGAACGCCGGCGGCACAGGCGCGTGAATGAGCGCGCCTGCTGTCGCAGGGTTGGGGGGAGGGGCCACTGGCTCAGCCCCAGTTCTCGGGTCGATCGAGATCGCCGGCATCTTCTTCCTGAAACGGTTGGGCAAGTGTCGTGCCTCCGTTACAGATGGCGCGGGCGGGGGGCGGGGTTGTCAGCCCAGCCGTGGAAGTTCCTATTACTCAACATGGTAACCGCTGTCGGCCGTTCGGTCCCTCGTCGGGATGGCGCTTCCAAAGTCACCGGGGAAGCTCGCTATACCGACGATCTCGTGGTAGCGGGCGCATGGTACGGGAAGACCATCCGTTCGACGATCCCCCGGGGGACCATCCGGTCCATAACGCTCGACCCGGCGTACGACTGGGGGGGATCCCGCGTCGTTCTCGTGACGGCTGACGACATCCCGGGCGACAACGTGGTCGACCTCATCCGGGACGACCAGCCCGTGCTGGCGAGGCAGGGTGGGGAGATACGCCATAAAGAAGAACCAATCCTGCTCCTCGCGGCTGCCGACCGTTCAACCCTCGAGGAGGCCGCCGAGCACATCCGAATCGAGTATGTGCCAGCGGAGCCGGTGTTCGATCCAGCCCAGGCCTCCGAGGTCTACACGACCATCGAGATCCGGAAGGGCGACGATGTCGAGGCTGTTGAGGGGGTGGAGGTTGTAGTAGAGCGGTCGTTTACGGTCGGATTACAGGAGCAGTTATACATCGAGCCGCAGGGCGCCATTGCCTCGCCGACCCCAGACGGCGGCATCACCGTCATTGGTTCGCTACAGTGCCCCTACTATGTGCATCGCGCGCTCAAGCGAGCCCTGAAGCTCACCGATCAGCAGGCCGTGGTAGTCCAAGCGGAGACTGGGGGCGGGTTTGGTGGCAAGGAAGAGTATCCGTCGATGGTGGCGATCCACGCCGCCCTGCTCGCGCGTAAGGCGGGCCGGCCCGTGCGGCTGATTTACGACCGCCACGAGGACCTCGCCGCTACCACCAAGCGTCATCCGGGCGTCATCACCCATCGCACCGGGGTCAAGAAAGATGGAACACTCCTGTTTCAAAACATCGACATCTTGCTGGACGGGGGCGGGTACTGCACCCTGACGCCGGTGGTGCTCTCACGCGCTGCAATCCATGCGAGCGGGCCGTATTCCTGTCCCAATGTCCGGGTTCGCGCCCGGGCGGTAGCGACCAACACGCCGCCCAACGGGGCCTTCCGGGGCTTCGGCGCGCCGCAGTCGTTGTTTGCGGCGGAGCTGATGGTGGAGCACGTCGCGGAGCGCCTCGGCATCTCGAGCGTTGATCTGCGCCGGAAGTGGATGCTTCGGTTGGGCGACACGACGGCCACGGGACAGAAGCTCACCGAGAGTGTCAGCAGCGATCTGGTGCTGGATGCGGCTCTGAAAGCCGTCCCGCCCGTCCCGCCCGTCAGCCCGTCCCGCCCGTCTGTGAGGCGCGGTCGCGGTCTGTCGCTCGTCTTTCATGGCTCGGGCTTCACCGGAAGTGGTGAGAAAAAGCTCAGCGGCACGGTCGCGATGGAAGCGTTGGCCGATGGGACTTTCCAGATCCTGACTGCGTCGACGGAGATCGGGCAGGGCACCAAGACGATCTTCTGCCAGCTCGCGGCCGACGCGCTCGGTGTTCCGATGGGCCGCGTAACCGTTGCTCCCCAGGACACCTCGCTCGTGCCCGACTCCGGTCCCACAGTCGCATCGCGCACCGCCATGATCGTCGGCCGTCTCGTGCAGGAGGCGGCGACCGAAATCACGGAGCGGCTGAAAAGGGAAAAGGCTCCGCTGCGCGTCGAGAAGTCGTACATCCAGCCCGATTCGCTCCACTGGGATGAGACGACGTACCGCGGCGATGCCTATCCGATCTATGCGTGGGCCTGCACCATCGCCGACGTGGATGTCGATGTGACGACCGGCGCAGTGCGTGTCACCGATCTCGTTACCGCCGTGGACTGCGGTAAGGCGTTGCATCCGGTGCTCGCTGAAGGGCAAGTCGAGGGCGGCTGTCTCCAGGCAGTCGGCTGGGCGACGATCGAAGAAATCAAAATGAAAGATGGCGGCTACCAGAACGACCGCCTCGCGACGTACCTGATCCCCACTGCGCTCGATGCACCGAACATTCGCACCATTCTGGTCGAGAATCCCTACTCGCGGGGCCCCTTCGGGGCGAAGGGAATCGGCGAGCTCCCGATGGATGGCCCGGCGCCGGCGATCATTGCAGCGATTCATGACGCGACGGGCGTGTGGCTCGACGAGATACCGGCGACGCCCGAAAAGGTCATCGCTGCGCTCGCCAGGAAACCCGCGTGATGGTGCAATTCACGCTGAACGGGCGACGCGTGTCGTTCGAAGGATCGGGGTCGCGCCGCCTGCTGGATGTATTGCGCGAAGACTTTCGCGCGACCGGCACAAAGGAAGGCTGTGGCGAAGGGGAATGCGGCGCGTGCTCGGTGCTGATCGACGGGGACGTCGTGGACAGCTGTCTGGTCGCGGTGGGGCAAGTGGAAGGACGTGATGTTTTGACCATTGAAGGACTTTCGTCGCCGCTGCAGCAGGCGTTCATCGAGCATGGTGCGGCGCAGTGCGGCATCTGCACCCCGGGGATGTTGCTTGCGGCCCACGTCCTGCTTCAGCGGACGACACGTCCGAGCGCGGATGACGTTCGCGAGGCGCTCGCCGGCAATCTCTGCCGGTGTACGGGCTACACGAAGATCATCGAGGCGGTGCTGTCATGCGGGACGTGACCTATCTCCGCCCAAAGGATCTCCAGGACGCAGTGCAGTTATCTCGAACGACCCCAGGATGCCGCCCTCTCGCGGGCGGCACGGACCTCATGGTGATGCTTCACGCGCGAACGTTGCGACCCGCACCTCGGGCCATTCTCGACGTCTGGTCGTTGTCCGAGCTCAAGGGCGTGCGTCGCGTGGACGGAATGCTGGAGATCGGCGCCGCCGAGTCGTATACCGGAATCATTCGTTCAGCCGAAGCACAACAGCATCTGCCGGCGCTCGTCGCCGCGGCGCGTACCATCGGAGCGGCGCAGATTCAGAATCGGGGCACCCTGGGCGGCAACCTCGCCAACGCATCGCCCGCCGGTGATACGCTGCCGGTCTTGCTCGCCTACGATGCCGTCGTCGTCACCGATCGCCGTTCGATTGCCATCGATCGCTTTTTCACGGGCTATCGCCACACCGCGCTGCAGTCCGACGAGCTGATCACCGCCGTGCGCTTTCCGCTCGATCGGCAGGTGGTGTTTCGCAAGGTGGGCACCCGCGCCGCGCAGGCGATTTCCAAAGTCGTGATCGCCGTCTGCCGCCAGCCGGCGCGTGTTGCCATCGGCTCCGTGGCGGAGGTCCCGCTGCGCGCGTCGGGCGCAGAAGCGGCGCTCGCGAGCGGCGACGTCGCGGGTGCCATCGCCGCCGTCACCGCAGACATCAGGCCGATCGACGACGTCCGCTCTACCGCGACGTACCGGCAGGCGGTGACGCAGAACGTGCTCAGGGAGCTGCTGCGTCAATGAGTTCGGAAGGCTACCGCCAGCCGCAGTCCCCGGTCGCGCTCAGGGACCACGTTGACCTCCACGTGCTTCCAGCGGCGGCTATGGAACATCGACCCGATGAGCGCGCCAACTCCCGCGCCGGCGAAACCGAACGCCGCGGCGCCGAGAACGGCGGAATTGGCCGCCGTCACCGGCTCCGCCAGGCAGTTGATCCCGATCCCTTCCGGGACGCATTCCTTGTAACTCAGCATTCCGAACACGAATCCGGCGGCTGCGCCGAGGCTGAATCCGATCGTGGCGCCGCGCGCGGTCTGCCGCACTTGAATCGCGATGCTGTCCGCCGTCACCCGGATGCCATCGCCGGTCGCCCGGCGCAGGTCGTAGTGGGCCGACGTGACCCGTACGCGCTGACCATCGCTCTGCGCCGTCAGGGCGCGAGCGGTGAGGAAAACGAAGAGCAAGATGGCGCCAGCGTGCCGCATAAGTCCTCCAGAAGGTGTCGGCACGTATTGTCACGATGGGACGACAAGTGGGCGTCAAGGAAAACCGATGCACGCGCGCGCCGCTGAGCTCCTCAACCTTCTCGGTATGCGCCCCCACCCCGAGGGCGGGCATTACGTGGAGCTATTCCGCTCGGTCCACCGCGTGCAGGTGCTCGGGAGGAAGGTCGAACGCACCGCGCTCACGACGATCTATTTCTTGCTGGTCGCCGGGGAGTTCAGCCGCTGGCATCGCGTGCTGTCGGACGAGACCTGGCATTTTCACGAGGGCGATCCGCTCGAGCTGCTGCTGTTCGATGAGCGGGGGCTGCGCCGGATGCGGCTGGGCCCGGTGGCGCGCGAGACGCAACCCACGGTGGTGGTGCCGGCGGAAACGTGGCAAGCGGCGAGGGCGGCGGGAGCCTACACCCTGGTTGCTTGTACCGTAGGGCCGGGCTTCGAGTTTGCCGATTTCTCGCTTGCCGTGGATTGGCCCGACGTGGCATCCCGGATCGCGAACGCGGGCCCGGATGTGGCCGGGTTTATCTAATAGGCCAGCAGTTCCAGAGCTCTCTGCAAAACGTGGGTTCCCAACGCCAAGTGCTCAGGACTGGTGGTCTCCTCCGGACAATGGGACCGCCCACCGATACTCGGCACAAACAGCATGCCCACCCTGCATCGCGCGGCGAGGATTTGCGCATCATGGCCGGCGCCGCTCACCATCTCCTCCGCGGCGACGCCCGTATCCTGCGCGGCTCGCGCCAGGACCGCGCGTACCTCCGGATGCATCGGTACCGGCGGCCATTCCTGGAGCATGCGAATCGCGAATTGGAGCCCCCGCTCGGAGGCGACCGTCGCGCAGAGTGAGCGGATGCGCTGCTCGAGCGCCTTGCGGGCGCTCAGATCGGAGTGGCGGAGATCGATCGTGAAGACCGCGCGCCCCGGAATCACGTTGATCTGATCGGGCTCGGCGCGCACTCTGCCGACAGTCGCGACGGCCGGCTTGCCGAGCGAGCGCGCCACCGACTCCACCGCCTGAATCATCACCGCAGCGCCGGCGAGCGCGTCGCGCCGCAGCTCCATCGGTGTGGTGCCGGCGTGATCGGGACGCCCCGTGACGGTTACTTCGAGATGCGCCGTCCCCACGATGGCGCTGACGACCGCCAGCGCCGCGCCCGACGCTTCGAGCAGGGCGCCTTGTTCGATGTGCAGCTCGACGAATGTGTCGATATCGTCTCGCGCCGCGGCTGAGATTTTCGCCGGATCCAGGCCGCGCTCGCGCATCGCCTGGGCGATGTCGGCATCGACTTTGTCGATCCTGCCCGTAATGGCTCTGGACCCCCAAAAATTCGTCGCGAAGCGGGAGCCTTCCTCTTCGCAGATCGCGACGACCTCGAGCGTGCGGCGCGGCTTTCCCTTTGTGGCGAGGAGCGTCTCGACAGCGGTCAGCCCCGCGACGATGCCGAGGGCTCCATCCAGCCGACCGCCGCGACGCACGGTGTCGATGTGGGAGCCAGTGACGATGCTCTTTCCTTTATCAGTCCCCTCGGCGCGGCCCCAGAGAGTGCCCACCGCATCACGCGTCGTTTTCAGCCCAGCATCCTTGAACCAGCGTTCCACACGTTTGACTGCCTCGGCCCACGCGTCGCTATAGAGGGGACGGTACGTCCCGCCATCGGGGAGAGCACCGATGGCATGCAACTCGTCCAATCTGAGTTCCAAGATTTCAGTCACAGGCCCCAAGAGCAGCCACTCATCTGGTGGCTTGTGGCTTCTGCAGACGTCCCCAACCCGGTCTCCCAATCACTTGGCCATCAACGAACACCGTCTGACCACGGACAATTGTTCTGACCACTTTCCCGGTGAACCGACGGCCGAGGTACGCGCAGATCCCGCTGCGGGTCTGAAGGTCCTTCGAGTCAAGCGTCCACTGTTTCTCGGGATCCACGATCGCCAGATCCGCATCGCCACCAACCGCGAGAGCTCCCTTGCGTGGGTACAGCCCGAAGAGCTGCGCCGGGGCCGTTGCGGTGAGATGGGCTATGCGTTCGAACGACAGGCCGCGCGCGTGCACGCCCTCGGTCATGAGAACCGGCAATGTCGCTTGAATGCCGGCGATGCCGCCCCATGCCTTCCAAACATCCTCGTTTCCCCTGGTCTTGTCGGCGGCGGGGCAGGGAGAATGATCCGAGCCGATCAGGTCGACGCGCCCCGCGAGTACCTCCTGCCACAGCGCATCGCGCGTCGCCGCGTCTCGAATCGGTGGGGCGCATTTCAGCGGCGGGCCGATGCGCTCGAAGTCCGCTGCGGTGAAGGCGAGGTAGTGCGGGCAGGTCTCCGCCGAGATCGCGACACCCTTGCTGCGAGCCGCGTCCACGGCGGCGAGGCCCTCGGCACAGCTCACATGCACCACGTGGACCCGCACATTCCTGCCTGCGCCGCGCGCGCTCACGAGCAGCCGCCTGATCGCGTCGACCTCCGCCTCCGGCGGCCGGGCCTCGCACCAGGCGAGCCGGTCGGTGCGCCCCGCCGCGATGAGCTCGGCGCCCATGCGCTCGACCATCTCGTGACTCTCGGCGTGCACGCCGACGAGTGCGTTGAGCCGGGCAGTAGTCTTGAGTCCGATGGCGAGCACGCCGTCGGGGACGCGCTGGAAATCGTCGATCCCGCTGTTGCTCATGAACGCTTTGAAGCCGACGACACCGCGGTGGTGAAGGCTCTCGAGCTCCGCGAGGTTTTCGGGGACCATGCCTCCCCACAGCCCGAAATCGACGAGCGCCTTCTGCGATGCGACGGCGCATTTCGCATCGAACGCTGCGACGGTGGTCGTGGGCGGGTGCGCGTTGAGGGGCATCTCGAGCACCGTCGTCACGCCGCCGGCCGCTGCGCCGCGCGTGCCGGCTTCCCAGCCTTCCCAGTCTGCTCGCCCCGGCTCGTTGAAGTGGACGTGTGCATCTATCACGCCAGGCAAGACCATGAGGCCGCGTGCATCCACGGTGTCGCCGTCGTCATGGACCTCGGAGCCGATTGCCGAGATGACGCCGTGACGAACCGAGATGTCAACGCGACGCTGGCCGGTGGGGAGCACCGCGGTACCCCCACGGATGACGAGCGAGTCTCCGGCCACACGACTCACCGCAACTCTTCTATCGTGATCTCCTGCGCTCCCTCCCAAAGCGTGAGCCTGCCGATCTCGGGAAGCTGTTCTCGCCCCTCGATCACGGTTGCGAAATGATTCCCGGCCAACTGCCCCACTTTGCTCGAGAACATGGTCGAACCGTAGGGGAAGAGCAGCTCGGTTTCGCTGATCCCGCCCGGGTAGAGCAGCAGCATTCCCGGCGAGGGATGGCTCGTATGATTCTCGAAATCGAGTCCGAGGTTGCGGTCACCCATCGGAATCCACGTTGACTCGCCGCTCCAGCGGCAGTGGACTATCTTGGACTTGAGCGGCAACATTTTCCGAATCACAGCCACCGTTTTGGGTGCGGCTTTCTCTTCCAGCCGCGCCGTGAACGTCAGGGGTCCCACTCGGATCTTGAGCATGCCCAACACTAACCGTCCAACGATTTCGACGCACGTGCTCGACACCACGCGCGGCGAGCCCGCCGCCGGCGTCGAGGTGACCCTCTCGCGTCTCGCTCACAAGCAGGAGATCTCCCAAGGCACGCGCGAGACCGACAAGGATGGGCGCATCGCCGACGCGATGGACGGCCCGCTCGCCGCCGGCACGTATCGCATGACGTTCGATGTGGGGGCGTACTATAAGAAGAAAGGGAGCGCGCCGCCGTTCATGCAGCGCTTCACGCTGGACTTCGAGATCACGGATGCGCGCCGCTCGTATCACATTCCGCTGCTGATGTCGCCGTATTCCTGTTCGACGTACCGGGGCAGCTGACGGCGTGCGCGGTACGCGGTGAGCGATGCGCGCGACGACTTACCTGGCCGCTTGTTCGAGCGGGCGGGACCGTTGATCGAGCGGCTGCGGGCGGCCGGTCCCGACTCATCAGGTCGTGCCATCATCGATCGCGCGCGGACCATCTTGCCCACCATGTCGGAGGCGGAGCAAATCGCGGTGATCAACGCCCACCCACGCATCGGCGAGCAGCCGGAGCGGGTGAAAGTCCAATCGGCACAGGCGTTTCGGGAGCAGGGCTATGAGCGCGACACCACGCCGCCGGACGTGTTCTTGCGCCTCGCCAATCTCAACGAAGAATACGAGCAGAAATTCGGCTTTCGCTTTGTCATCTTTGTGAATCGACGCCCGAAGGAGGCGCTCATTCCCGTGCTCGAGGCCCGGCTGCGCAGCACGCGGGACGAGGAGCGACGCACGGCGCTGCGGGAAATCCTGGCGATCGCTGAGGACCGCTTGAAGCAGGAGGGGGGTCGATGGAAGGGATGACGCGGAGAGGGTTTGCTGAGCGGTTGGCTTTGGCGGTGGCCGCGCCGTATTTGCTGGAAGACGTTCCTCGGCCACCATTGCAACCACGACCACACCAGCAACCACAAGAACCATCTCCCCTCGCGAAGGCCCTCGCCGAAGGCATCCGCCTGCGATATCCCGATCGGTTCTCCGCCGACGACCTCGCGACGATCACGCGCGGCATCGACAACCGCCTGCGGCAGATCGAGCGGCTGTATCAGACCGCGCTCACGAACGCCGACGAGCCCGATTTTGTGTACTCCGTTTATCGCGGAGCCGATTGATGGCTGACGATCTCGCGTTTGCGTCGATTGCCGAGCTGGGGCGGCTCCTGCGCCAGAAGAAAGCCTCGGCCACCGAGCTGGCGAAGTCTTGCCTCGATCGACTGGAGCGCCTCGGCCCGCAGCTCAACGCCGTCGTGACGGTGACCCGCGAGCGCGCGCTCGCGGAGGCGGCACAGATGGACGCCGAGATCCGGCAGGGAAAATGGCGCGGGCCGTTGCACGGAATTCCGTATGGCGTGAAGGATCTCATCGCGACGAAGGGCTATCCCACCACCTGGGGAGCCGAGCCGTACCGGCAGCAGAAGCTCGAGGCTGACGCGACGCTCGTCGAGCGTCTCGGCGCGGCTGGTGCGGTGCTCGTTGCCAAACTGGCGATGGTCGAGCTGGCTGGTGGCATGGGCTATAACCAGGCGAATGCGTCGTTCACAGGACCCGGCAAGACACCGTGGAACACGAACTACTGGAGCGGCGGCTCATCGAGTGGGCCGGGCGCCGCCGTCGCGGGCGGGCTGGTGCCGTTCGCGATCGGCTCGGAAACATCAGGCTCGATTCTCACGCCTGCGGCGTACTGCGGCGTCACGGGCCTGCGCCCGACCTACGGCCTCGTCAGCCGCCACGGTGCTATGGCGCTCGCGTGGACCATGGACAAGCTGGGATCGCTGGCTCGATCCGCGGATGATTGCGCCATGGTGCTCCACGTGATCGCGGGGAAGGATCCGAAGGATCCGTCGTCGGTGGATCGAGGCTTCACGGTGCCGCAGGAACACGGCTCACCAGCCCGGTTCCGAATCGGCATTCCGAAAGGCGCCGACAAGGACATCCAGCCGGAAGTCGCCGCGAATTTCAGAGCTGCGCTGAAGGTTCTCGCAGACCGCGTGGAGCTCGTGGAGGACGTCGAGTTACCCGACCTTCCCTACGGTGCCGTCGCTGGGCTCATCATCGCGGCCGAAGGCGCCAGCGCGTTCGATGATCTGTTGAAAGACGGCCGCTTGTCACAGCTCACCGCTCCCGAGGACCGTACCGGCGGCTATGGCGCGCTCGCGGTTTCAGCGCC
>QHUJ01000244.1 GCA_003221895.1 Gemmatimonadota bacterium
CCACACAATGCTCCCCGCAGGCCGTGACAGAATGTGCCAGGCAAGCCCGATCCGCATGCTCGGATTTCCGGCTTCGCGTCGCGGTGTGTGCGCGTCGCGCATCGCGCGGCCCAGAGCGGTCGTCGTGTCGAGATTCGCCGCGAGGTAGGTGAGCATGTCCCGGGTCGTCGAGCGCAACGCACCCGCGCCCGCCAGCGTCGGCAGATCCCAGTTAGGGACGACTTTCCCGTCGGCGTCGTGCCCCGGCGCGAGTTTCGCCTTCATCGCCGGCGTGAACGTGATGGCGCTCTCGCGCATGCCCAACGGCGCGAGAATGCGGCGGGTCACGAGTTGCTCGTAGCTCATGCCCGCCTTGAGCGCGAGCGCGTGGCCCAGCAGTCCGACGCCGAGGTTCGAATACTCGTACGTCGCGCCGATGTCGCGCGGCAGCTCGTATCCCGCGAGAAATGCGTACATCTGGTCCACCGTATAATCGGCATAGCGATTGGACGGGTCGCGTGGCGTCATGTTCGACGGCATGCGGGGCAGGCCCGACGACTGCGTGGCGAGGTCCAGCAGCGTGATCTGCTTGCCGCCGCGCGCCGGAATGTGTGCCGAAGACGGCAGGAACTTGGACACGGGGTCGTCGAGCCGCACCTCGCCGCGGGCGACCATGTCGGCCAGAATCGTGGCCGTGAACGTCTTGGTGATCGACCCGATCTCGAAGACGCCACCCGTGTCCACGCCGACCGCGACGTAGCGGCGGCGGCCCGAGGCATCGAGCAATCCGACGACGATGCCCTCGCCGTGCTTGGCGGTGTCGGGGAAGGTCTGGACGCGGGCCGTCAGCACCGCGCGGACGGCGGAATCGGACGGCAGCGGTTGCTGCAGTGTGAAGAGCAGCGCGAGGGCGAGAGTGGTGTGCATGCCCGAATCTAGTATTTTCGAGGCGTCGTGCTCATCCCCAAGTTTTTCACCACCATTCAGGACTACAACCGGGAGCAGCTGACCCGGGACCTGATTGCCGGCGTCATCGTCGGCGTCGTCGCGTTGCCCTTGGCCATCGCGTTCGCTATCGCGAGCGGCCTTCCGCCCGAGCGCGGCCTCTACACCGCCATCGTCGCCGGCTTTCTCATTTCGCTGCTCGGCGGTTCACGGGTCCAGATCGGCGGCCCTACCGGCGCGTTCGTGGTCATCGTGTCCGGGATCGTACAACAGCACGGCGTCGATGGCCTCGTGATCGCGACGCTCATGGCCGGCTTCATCCTCGTCGCCTTCGGACTCCTGCGCTTCGGCGCCGCGATCAAATTCATCCCGCACCCGGTGACGATCGGGTTCACGAGCGGCATCGCGCTCATCATCTTCTCGAGCCAGGTCCGCGACCTGCTCGGCCTCGAGATGCAAGCGGTGCCCGCGGCCTTCCTCCCGAAATGGGACGCGTATGCCCACGCGTTCGACACCGTCAATCCATGGGCGCTCGTCGTCGCGGTCGCGACCTTGGCGATCATCATCGTGTGGCCGAGGATTTCGACACGTATTCCGGGTCCCTTTGTTGCGCTGATTGGGACCACGGTTCTCGCGCAGCTGCTGCACCTGCCGGTGGAGACGATCGGCGCGCGGTTCGGGGCGATCCACGCCGGCTTGCCGCATCCCGGTATTCCACACTTGTCGTTGCCGGGCGCAGGGTGTGGCGAACGTCGCATCCCCACTGTTCGGCGGCATGCCGGCGACGGGCGCCATCGCGCGCACCGCCACCAACGTCAAGAATGGCGGGCGCACGCCGGTTGCCGGCATGATCCACGCGCTCACGTTGCTGCTCATCACGCTGTTCTTTGGCCGCTGGGCCGCCCTGATTCCGCTCGCGACCTTGGCGGCGATCCTGGTCGTCGTCGCCTTTCACATGAGCGAGTGGCGGACGTTCATCTCGGAGTTTCGCGCTCCGAAGAGTGACGTGGCCGTGCTGCTCACGACGTTTCTGCTCACGGTTCTGTGGGACCTCACCGTCGCCATCGAGGTCGGCATGGTGCTGGCCGCCTTCCTCTTTATGCGCCGCATGGCGGAGGTGACGAACATCAGCGTGCTGACCCACGAATTCACCGATCCGGTGGATGATTTCGAACACGACCCGAACGCCGTCCGCAGTCGCGTGATCCCCGAAGGCGTCCAGGTCTACGAGATCACCGGGCCCTTCTTCTTCGGCGCCGCCGAGATGTTCAAGGATCGCGTCGGGCGCATTGCCGGGAAGCCGAAAGTGCTGATCATTCGGCTGCGTCATGTCCCGGCCATCGATTCGACGGGACTGCACGCGCTGCGCGAGCTCATTCACCGCAGCCGGCACGAAGGGATGCTCGTGATTTTATCGGACGTGCACGCGCAGCCGGTGGTGGCGCTCGAGCGCTCGGGACTCTACGACGAGCTGGGCGAAGACAACATCCACGGCAATATCGACGACGCGCTGAATCGGGCCCGGGAGCATCTCGGGCTCGAGACGGTGCAACGCCCTGCTTTTGCGACGCCTACGGAAGCCCGCGAGTCTAAAGACTCCCTCACGAA
>QHUJ01000079.1 GCA_003221895.1 Gemmatimonadota bacterium
GGGGAGAGGGGGAACGACACCCCCAGCCCGCGTTGGAGAGAAAGTCTGGGTGGTGCCGAGTCATGTGTGCGCGACGGTGAACCTGCACGACGAGATCTGGTACGGCCGCCGCGGCCGAGTGGAAGGCGGTTGGAAGGTCGCTGCGCGGGGCAAAGTGCGCTAACGGCGTGCGCGGGGCTCAGCGCCGCCACGAATCCTCCGTCATGCCTCACCTGGCACTGAGATAACAATCTCAGCTCACCGCTTTCTTCACGAGCGCGCCGATCCTTGCCTCTTCGGCGGCGGTCAACTCCTTCAGCGCGAAGCCGGTCGGCCACATGTGGCCCTCGTCGAGGTTTGCCTTGTCACTAAAGCCAAACGTCGCGTACCGTGTTTTGAATTTCTGCGCGCTTTGGAAAAAGCAGACGACCTTGCCGTCCTTGGTATACGCGGGCATCCCGTACCAGAGTCTCGGCGCGAGGGCCGGCGCGCTGGCCGTGATGATGGCATGGAGCCGCTTGCCCATGGCGCGATCCGGTTCTCTCATCGTGGCGATCTTCGCGAGCACGGCGCTGTCCCCATCCTCCTTGGACGCTTTCAGCTCTTGAACGCGATCCTTGATGGCCTGTCGTTCCACATCCGTGAATCCCTTGACCTTCTTGGCCTTCTGCGTGCCTTTCATTGCAGGCTTCCTTTCGTTTCAAGGCCGAACTGCTTGGCGTATTCCGCGTTCAACCGCTGCCAGCCGCCGAACTTCATGACTTGGGCGCCGACGATGCGTCCCATGGGCTGACCGGCGAGCAGCCGCTCCAGCACATCGAAGCAGATGTGCCAGCCCGCTGCGCCCATGGCAATGAAGCGGCGATCGATATCGCTCCACAACGTCAGGCGCGTGCCGCCCCCCGTGGCTTCGAGCTCCCACCGCACATCCCCACCGCCCCAGTTGTACTCGAGCACCTTGGGGGCGTCGGCTCGCGTCACCGTTGTTTCGGTGACGTGCAGTTTGGGCGCGCCGACCGTGGTGAGCTTCACCGTGGTGCCAACCGCACCCAGGCTCCGATCGGCATCGAAGGGCGCCCACTCGCGCAGGTGCGCTGGGTCGGTGAGCGCCTGCCAGACCTTCTCGGGTGCGTGACGCAGTTCTCTGACGAGAATGAGCGTCCACATCTGTCCGTCCTTCTTTTGTATCTGGGCCCCGGTCGCCGGACCAGGCATATACTGCTCGCGATCGATCATCGTCGTCTCCTAGAGCGGTGTCAGGCCAGCGGCCTGAGCGCGTACCGCCCGTAGGCAACGAAAGCCACCAGCAGCCCCATCACCACGGCCCAGACCATCGGGTTGGTGGCAGCGAGTTTCCGCGAATACCGCGCGTACAGCCCGGCGAGGGCGAGGGTCTCCAGCGCGAGCGCGGCGGCGGCGAGCGGGGTCACGGCCGGGACGACCAGCAGGATCGCACCCACCATCTCGAGCGCGCCGAGCGTGCGCCATCCGCCGCGCGGGAGCGCGCGCAGGTGATTCGCGAGCGCGTCGAACTTGAACACCTTGTATGCCCCACCCGAAAGGTAGAGGAAGGCGAGCGCGACCTGGATGATCCACAACAGCACGTTCATCGTTTTCTCCGTGTTTTCTTGCTCGGTGGTGGTAATTGGTCCAGGCGGTCGAGGTGACGCTCGAGCGCATCCACGTGACGGGACCAGAACCGACGGAACGGCGCGAGCCAGGCATCCACCTCCTGAAACGGCTCCGGCCGCAATCGGTAGAGACGGTGCTGTGCGTCCACCGTGGCTTCCACGAACCCCGCCTCGCGCAGCACCCGCAGGTGCTTGGACACGGTCGGCTGCGGTATCCGCAACCGGCGCTCGATTTCCCCCACCGACTGCTCGGACGAGACGAGGAGGCTCAAGATCGCGCGGCGGAAAGCACAAGCCCCACAGTCGCCGTCACTGTGAGGCTTGCGCTTCAATCAATCGGGACGGGTCCCACGTGCCGTTACGGGTTAGGCCAGCTCTGCCACACCGCGTTCATCCCCGCATCGTCCGTGGGGAGCGGCGCATGACGGATGCCTGCGTACACCGGATTCATCACCGCGTCGGGGGGGGGCCCGAAGTGGCCCAGCTCGAGTGAGTGGCCGTTTTCGTGCAGCGCGACCGTTTGCACATCGATGGCCGGCAACGGCTGGTTGATCCTCCACGGGTTGCCCGCCCGGTCGCTCGCCGGGTCGCCGAACGTGTTGTTGTAATACACTTCGTTGAGAGCGGTATCGAGGTAGTTGTCCCCGTTGATGTCGGTGGGATTGCCGTTGTCATCGACGAAGATGAACGACACCGAGAATGCCAGGATGCCGCGGCCGCCGCCGGGCCCGCCCACCGCCTCGAAGAACGCGCGGGGATAGAAACCGGCATCGACGATGTCGGCGGCGAACGGATCGCCGAAGCCGCCGAACCCGAAGAACGCGTCGAAGATCGTGATGTCGGTGCCGGGATCGGGCCGCTTCACGAGCGCGACCTTCTTCAGCGCGTCATCACTCGACCACGTAGCCAATGCGGCGTCCACCGCCGCTTCGGTTTGAGCGGCGGTCAGACCGCTGGCCGTGTGGCCTCCCGACTGGTCGAAGATGTAGGTGATGTTCGTGCCGTCGGCGAGGCGGCGGGGATCATTGGGCACCCAGCGAAACGGCGTCTGGTGGAGCCGGACGCCGGGCCGGCCATTCCCGACCGTGAAAAAGTCCAGGGCCTCGATCGCGACGTGCTGCCCGCTCGCCGCGAGTTGCTGATTGATCTGCAGCACGCGGGCCAACAGTGGGTCTTGTTCCGCAGGGGCGGTCCGCGAGAACTGCGGGCCCGTGGGCGCCGTCGCCTGTTGGGGCGTCCGCTCACAGGCGGCGAACGTGACGAACGCGAGTACGGTGAGAGCGGAGCGGCAGAGGGTTTTGGGGAATGCCATGTGACCTCCAGTGAGAATCTGACCCGGGTACACCGGACGGTCATTAAAAGGTGGCACGGCGTGCGAGGCCAAACAAGAACGATTTGAGCCAGTCGGTGAGCAACCAGCGGCGGCCGGTCCGTCTCACGTAACGATCGACTGGGGACGGTGGCTTCCGGGACCGGACCTCGGCGCCACGTCCCCGCCTCCGATGGAGGTACCCGAATGCGCTCCGTTCCACTCACGCTGCTGCCGCTGTTGCTCGTGGCCTGCGAGCGAACGCCCGCGGCTCCGGACGTCATTGGGCCGGAGTTCCAGGCGATCCGCAGCGAAGTCACGAACACCATCGATCTCGTTGACGATCCCTCCGATTGCACCGCCAACCCCAGGATCGGCGAGATCCTCCTCTTCACCGGGCGCATCACGCTCGCGGTCCGCACAACCTCGGCCAGTTCCGGTAACGTGGACGTGACGGCGTTCGCTACCTACGACCCGGCGATCCATCTGGTGGGTCAGACCTCGGGGACCGTGTGGATGATCGACGCGGCACGCACGCACCCGATGTACCACGACAACGTTCACGGTGCCGGTGAGTCGTTTGAGGGCGTCACCAATGAGTACTACACGAATCTCAGCGGCGCCCAGCTGCACCTCAGAAACAACGTGCATCTGACGGTAACTGGGCAGGGCAGGATCGCGCTGGAAAGGCCGCTCGTGTGGGACTGCATCGGCGGCTAAGCGTCGGTCCCGCCCTGGCCGGGTGGAAGGAAGCTGGAAGGTCGCGGCCCTGGGAGAGTGCGGTAGAATCCTCGTTCCAACTTGGCTCGTTGCGGCTTGGCTCAATTTGCGGCTAACATACGCCCCTTCGACTGATAGCCCAGAGCCGCCTTGGCCGGAGCGCTCGTATGTGGCATGTGTCCGGCTACAACGCTTCCGCTGGAGGACCAACCAATGCGCGCCGTCATTCTCCTCTCCACGGTTTGCCTGACGGGATTCGCCGCCACCGCTGTCGCGCAGCAACCGACTGCGCAGCCAAAGCCGAAGCCTGCCGCGCCCGCTGCGCACCCGACCGCAGCGAGCGCCAAGACCGCAGTCGCGGGGACGTGGGCGATCGAAAGCTCAGTAAAGACTGCCGCCGGCAAGGACACGGTCGTCAACTCACTGGTGACCGCCTCTGCCGATACGAGCGGCTGGGTGACCCACCTCGCGGGCCATGACCCGATCCCGACTCGCGTGGCCGCGATGGGCGGCGACAGCGTCGTCACCGAGGCCGGACCGTTCGAGAGCGTCGCGCGGCCGGGACAGACGGTCACCACTCATGAGACGCTGCATTTCAAGGACGACGCCGTTTGGGGCACGATCGAAGCACGCTACTCGAACGGCGATCTCGTAAAGGGCACGGTGAAGGGCACCCGCAAGAAATAGCCTGCTCGCCGTCTCGAGCTTCGGGCTCTGCGCCGCGCTTGTGGTGCAGAGCCCGTTGGACAACAAACCCGAAGATCAACCGAGCGTCGCAAGAAACTCAGATCAAGACGCACGGGACGCAGACGGGCCTTATCTCTCGTGCCGGACCGGATTGACCTTGCGTCGTGTCCTCGCACGGCTACGTTCTTCACCGCTGTGGTGTGAGGCCCGGAAGTAGTCACCGTTTCGAGGTCTCAAGGTGTGACAGCACTGCGTCGTGCGGCGATCCTTCCCGCTGGCTCCATACCGGAGTCGGTATCGACGCCGGTTCGCGCCCTTCTCCCAACCCCCATTAGATCCCGAAGGCATGTCTACCGCTGCGTAGCCCGTGCCCCGCCTGTGCAGCTGAACACCCTTCTTGAGACTGACTGAACGGACGCAATAGGAGAAACACGCCAGACGGAGGATCACCCATGAATGCGCGGACCTTGAGTGCAGGACTCGTGGGCGTTGGGCTGATCAGCCTCGCCCTTGGATGTGAGAAGGGAACCCCAGCCTCGACATTGCTGGCGTCGAGGCCCGCCGGACTCTCCCCAAACTTCAGCGCCTCAGCCAGCAACCACCACATGCGGTGGGATATCGTCAGCATCAATTTCGCCACAGGCACCGCCTCAGCCGGCGGAATCGCCTCGGCGCGCGCCAACGATGGCTCGAAGATCACGCTCACTGGATCTGGCACGTTTCGCTCGAACTCCGGAAACCCACAGGACGCAACCGGTGGTGGGACGTGGCAGACCTTCGATGCGAGTGGCGGGTCGACTGGAAGTGGCAGCTACACGGTGACCGGCCGCGTGAGTTTCACTGTGGCTCCCGGCACATTCCCCCTGCCGCACGACAACATCGGCAACTCAGCTGACGCCGGATCCGGGTTGCTCGTGGTCCGGGTTGCCTACTCGGACGGCAGCGAGGGGACACTCCTGGTGAGCTGCCATTTCGTGGGAACCCCCGACGCCGTCTTCGAAGGCGTCACTGCATCGAAAGGTTTCGTCGACTACTGGAACCGCGAAGAACCTCCGGCGCCTCCGGGAAATGCCAACCGGACGGCGTTCCACATGGTCGATTAGGACACACATCCACGGGGGCGGCGCGAGCCGCCTCCGTCAACGCCAGGGAGAAACCATGCAACACTCTCTGCACTACACCGCAATAGTGGCAGCGGCGCTCGGGCTCGCCGCGTGTGCCGC
>QHUJ01000245.1 GCA_003221895.1 Gemmatimonadota bacterium
TGTGGCTATTTACTTTCGAGGGCCACCGGTATCGGTTCTGGGGGTTCATCGCGTTTCTCACTGGCGTAGCGGTAACGATTAGTCTTGTAATCGTGTTGGGGGCATAGGTGATCAACCATCTTTCTGCGGCTGTGGCGCCTAACAAGCGCTTGAAGCTGCCGGCGCGCGTGGATTGTGGAATGAATCTTTCTTCAGCGCGCCGCAGCTTAAGCGCGATTCGTTAGGCCGCCAATCGTGCTCCGCAGCTGGGTGAATCACATGGCGCCCCGACTAGCGTTTGCGACGACTCTGTGCGTCGGACCCATGGCCGCGCCGCTCGTCGCTCAGGATACGCTCGTCGCGGGCCAGCCCGACGATCGGTTCGCTGCGATCGCTCAAACGGTGCCAGGTTTTGCCGGATTGTACTGGGAGGGCACCACGCTCGTCCTCATGCTCGTGGATACCACGCAGCGAGATGCCGCGGTTGCGGCGATTGCGGAGGATATGCGGGGGCGATACATCAGGAGGGTGCTGGTTCGTAAGGCAGATTTTGATTTCATACAGCTCCGCCGGTGGAAGTTACTCGTTCCCATCTTTGCTGACTCCCAAATAACGGCAGTCGATGCCGACGAGTTGCGGAACCGCGTCGTGGTATCGGTAGCGGACTCCGTGTACCTTGCTCCCACGCGCAAGCGGCTGGTTGCGTTAGGCATTCCCCTCAGGGCTCTGGTGCTGGAAGTGATGCGAGGCGTTTGCGCGAGAGGGGGTGTGGCGGCTGTCGCCGTGCATATTCGCACTGAGGACGGAGTCCCCGCAGCCGCAGGCGCCCGGGTGATCCTTGATGGTCGCGATACTGCCTGGTCCTCGCCGGTTAGTGATGCGGTCGTCATCCATGTTGGCGACGACTACGCAAAGCGACACGTTACAGTGCGCATCGACAAGCCTTGGTATCACACCATCGTCTTGCCCGACGTTCCTGTTGAGGTGGACCGGTGCGGCGTGGTGGCCACCACACCCGTTCCAGTGCAGCTGACTCTACGCCAAGATGCCCCCGCGATCCGGTCACTGTACGTCGGGCGCCGAGGTCTCTTTGCCGGGGGCCGGTCCAACTCCCAGCTTCGTGCAGTCCTCGATGCCGTGCCAGGCATCTCGGACTCGGTAATATGGTCATCATCAGACACTACCGTCGCAGTCGTGGACGCACGGGGTATCATGACGACGCGGTGTCGCAAGACCTATCGGGAGGCTTTCATGCGGGCCACCCTGGTCGCAGACACGACCATTCGTGACTCTCTAGTTATGGGAGCGGGCCCTTCCTCGCCCGGCGTGGCGGGCTGCTAGCATCTATCAGATGCCGAAGCCCAGGGTTGTGCGCACCTTTTACTAAGCATCACGAGGTGACGGGAGCTCCAGATGAACTCAAGCAGGACGGCTTCACAACACGCAGACCCCGAAGTCGCGACAAAGAACCTCGCTTCGATTAGTCCGTTCTTCATCGTGAAGGACCTCCAAACCTCGATCACCCACTACATCGAGCGCTTCGGCTTCCAGCTGGACTTCCAAGGTCCACCCGACGACGTGTACTATGGTCGCGTGAGCCGAGACGGGATCGGCATCATGCTCAAGACGATCCTTCCCGACGTGCTGCCATGCCCAAACCACACGCGGCACGAATGGGCTCGCTGGGACGCCTACATCTACACCCTTGATCCCGACACGCTGTTCGACGAGTTCAAGCAGCGGGGTGCGTCGTTCGTCAAGGAGTTGTCCTTCATCGATGATGGCCTGTGGGGCTTCGAGGTCACCGATGCCGACGGGTATGTCCTTGCCTTTTTTCAGGTCCGCAAGGAGTGATCCCCTCAGACCAGCGCGGCCGACGGCAACGGCCTACTAATCGTGAGCCGCCGCCTAACAAGCGCTTGAAGCTGACGGCGCGCGTAGATTAAGGAATGAATCTTTCTTCAGCGCGCCGCAGCTTAAGCGCGATTCGTTAGGCAGCGCGGTCATGCCTCGTCGTTATCCTGCGTTCGGAATCATTGAGGATCCAGGTCCGCCGCTCACGATACGAATTGGCGGCCGTGAGCGGCGGGTGCCGGGTGTTCTTGAGCCTCTGTTCGCTCCCCTGAAGCACCTTCGCCTCTACCGTCGTCGGCGACTATTGCGACGGCAAGTTGATCGGTTCGCTGAAATACTTGAGCGTGAATTGCCCGCAGGAACGCGGGAGTTCCACCAGGAGCTGTCGGTTAGAATGCACGACTGGTTGCGCGAGCACCCTCCGACACCATGATTGGGGTGCGCTGCCTAACACGCGCGTGAAGCTGACGGCGCCGTCTTGCTGAGGAGGCCATCTGTTTGTGATATCGTCTAGGTCGCGCCGCAGCTTACGCGCATTTCGTTAGACCGCCCGCTCCACCTCCGGCACTCTGTTAGGAATGCCCGTCACAATCCGGCGCGCCGAACTGAGCGATCGCGACGCGATCGCTGGGTGTCTCGCCGCGCTCGGATATTCCGCCTCGCCTACACTGGTTAGCGGCAAGCTCGCCTCACTGGAGACCAGCTCTGCCGACACCGCGTTCGTCGCGGTTGATCCTGCTGCCGGCATTGTGGGAGTGGTCAGTGTTCACGTGCTTCCACTCTTTCATGCGCCGGGGAACCTCGGGCGCGTCACTGCTTTGGTCGTATTAAAGAGTCATCGGGTGAGAGGTATTGGTCGCGCGCTCATGGCTGCCGCGGAAACGTTCGCCTGG
>QHUJ01000080.1 GCA_003221895.1 Gemmatimonadota bacterium
AAAGTTCTCGCGCAGGCTCTGATATTCGCGCTGCACGGCCTCGGCGGTCACGTTGGTGGCTGCCATGCCTCACCCCCTGCCCCCCTGTCCGCGACGCGGAGAGGGAGAACGTTGGGCGTGGACTCGACCGGCCAGGCAGTGAAGGTGGATCCCGTTGTACCGGTGAAGCGCACGCGCCGATACGTGCCGATCCACTCCGCCGGTCCTTCGACCAGAGCGATCTTGTTCGTGCGAGTCCTGGCCTGCAGCAGATCCCCACGCTTTGCCGGTCCTTCGACCAGCACCTCGTGCGTGGTGCCGACGAGCCGGATGTTCTTCTGCTTCGCCACACGCCGCACGACGGCGATGAGCCTGCCGATGCGCTCGGTCTTGGTCTCTTCGGACACGTGATCCTTGATCCGCACCGCCGGTGTGCCCTCGCGCACGGAATACTTGAACGTGTAGGCGTCGTCGAACCCGACCGCTTCAACCAGCGAGAGCGTTTCCTGGAAATCTGCTTCGGTTTCGCCGGGAAATCCGACAATGATGTCCGTCGAGAGGGCGATCCCGGGCACGGCCTGTCGCAGGGCAGCCACGACCTGGAGATAGCGTTCGCGGTCGTAGCGGCGCAGCATCCGCTTGAGCGTGCGTGAGCTGCCGCTCTGCACGGGCAGGTGCGCGTGCTCGCAGACCGCAGGCGTCTCCGCCATGGCCACGAGCACGGCGTCGGTGAAGTCGGTGGGATAGGGCGAGGTGAACCGCAGTCGCTGAATTCCTTCGACCGCACCCACCGCGCGCAGCAGCGCGGCAAAATCATGCTGACCGTCGTGATAGCTGTTGACCGTCTGCCCAAGGAGCGTGACCTCGGTGGTGCCCTGCTCGGCCAGGCGCGTCACTTCGCCGACCACGTCGGCCAACTTGCGGCTCCGCTCCGGTCCGCGCGTCATCGGAACGACGCAGAACGTGCACCGATAATCGCAGCCCCGCTGCACGGTCACGAAGGCGGACACCTGGCTGCTGCGGACGGGCGGGACGTCCTCGTAATGCTCCCAGCTCTTGAATGCGACGTCGGCAGCGCGCTCGCCATCGCGGGCCCGCGCGATCAGCTCGGGGAGACCGCGGTAGCCGTCGGGTCCGATCACGAGGTCCACCTGCGGCACGCGCTCGAGCAGCGTGGGACCGAGCCGCTGCGCCATGCAGCCGACCACGCCGAGCACGTCACCGGGGCGCTTGTAGCGCTTCAACTCCCCCAACCGACCGAGGACACGCTGCTCCGCGTGATCCCGCACAGCGCACGTATTGACGAGCATCACGTCCGCATCGACAGGATCGTCCGTGCGTACGTAGCCCTCGCGCCCCAGAACTCCCAACATCAGCTCGGAGTCGGAGACGTTCATCTGGCAGCCGTAGGTCTCGATATAGATGCGCGGCATCAGTCGATCTCGACCGCAAATCTACTCTGTCCGGCCCAATCTTCCGAACGGATGTGGACAGGCAGGTAGTCCTCGGTCAGGAGCTCCACCTTCCCCGCCTGCCTGCCCGACACGATCCCGTCAGCCCACGCTCCGCGCCGCCGCTCCCGATACGTGCCGGCCTTGGCGTCGCCGACCTCGCGCAGTTCACGCGCGCGCGCGCGAATCACCTCTGGCGGCAGCTGACCAGTCATCCGGGCGGCGGGTGCATCAGGGCGGACGCTGAAGGGGAAGACATGCAAGTAAGTCAGTGGCAACGCGTTTAAGAGCGTCCGAGTGGCATCATGGTCTTGCTGCGTTTCCCCGGGGAAACCGGCGATGATGTCAGCGCCCAAGCCAAACACCGGCATGCGCTCGGCCAACCATTCGATGCGCGCGCGGTACGATGCCGCCGTGTACCAATGCCGCCCCATCCGCTTGAGCACGTGGTCCGATCCTGACTGCAGTGGCGCATGGAGATGCGCGGCCAGATGGCGTGGCGCTTCGACAAGGAGATGCGCGAGTGTGTCGTCGACCTCAGTCGCCTCGACACTCGACAGGCGGAAGCGGACTTCGGGAACGGCGTTGATGAGAGACTCCAGCAGCCGGCCCAAAGTGTGGTCTTGCCTTGGGTAAACCCCGGGCTTCCGCCCCGGGTCGGGAAACCGGTCCTGTCCATACGTCCCGATATGCACGCCCGTCAGCACGATCTCCGCGTGATTCGCCGCGAGCACCCGTGCTTCTTCAACCAACTCCGCAACCGGCCGCGACCGGTTGTCGCCGCGAGCGATAGTGGTCGCGCAAAAGGTGCAATGCTCATCGCAGCCGTCCTGGATTTTCAGGAGCGCCCTGGACCTCACCCCCTGACCCCTTCTCCGCTTCGCGGAGAAGGGGAGCGACATACCGGCCGCGGTCAACACAGCCTCCGGATCCGCATTCGCGACCACCGCGCGCACCGACGGCAACGCCGCGATCGAGCCGTCGTCCAGCGCCGCGGCGCATCCCATCACGATCGTCTGGGCCGCGCCGCTCTTCGCCACATGGCGCACGAAACGCCGCAGCTTGACTTCGCTTTCGTGAGTGACCGTGCAGGAGTTGATGATGGCGAGATCGGCGAGGGCGGGATCATCGACCACAACGGCGCCCTCGTCGCTGAACCTCTGGCGAACCACATCGGTGTCGTACTGATTCGCCCGGCAGCCAAAGGTATGGAAGTAGACCCTCACGGCCGCACGGTAAGCCCCAGGAGGAACGTCAAGATGTGTTCGTTCAACCCCGTGCCCTTGCGGTCCAGATGCTCGACACCGAAATCGATCCGGCCACGGCCAGCGGAGAACTGCTTTCCGAGGCCCGCCGAGAGACCGACCTCCGTTGGTGGCTGGGCGCCGGCGCCGAACGGCATCTGGCCGCCGCGCGCACCCAACCGCAACCCCGAGCCGAGCTGTCCGATCTCCGCCCCAAACGACCAGTTGAACGTGTTGTGCCCGTTGGCCGCGCTCGTGCTCCAGTCTCGCCAGGCGGCCGTGCCGGCCACGGTCAGCTGGCTGCCCAGACGCCATTGCGCGCCGGCGCCGTACGAATTCGGGAGATCGTTGCTCGCCACGGGCTTTCCGAGAATGTCGGCGTCGAGTTTGGAATCCGCGCGAAACCACCCCGAGAGGCGCAGCGCGGACGTGAGATCGATGAGCGCGCTAACCGAGGCAGCCTTTCCACCATATGCCACCTGGGCCCGGGCGGTCGTGTTGCGGAAGGCAGTATCCCCGAACGTGCGCGTCGCCACCACCCGGGTCGAGCCGGTCAGCACGTGGAACCCGCCGCCGAGCGTGATCCAGCGATTCACGCGTCCCGCCATGGAGAGCCGCAGATCCGTGACGGCTCCATCGCTCGTGACTTGATCGGAGATCGGCACCGGGGTGCCACGGATGTCGATCGTGTCCAGGAGGCTGATACCGAAGGTTCGGTCGAGATACGTGGAGAACCCCGCTGCAACGACGATCCGTCGATTCAGCGGCCCGGCGACCACGAACACCGGGAAGCGGGTACCGCGCAGCGGACTTTCCGACCCGTTCGCCTGCACGGTCCGCCGCGACAGGGCGCCGGTGATCGAGCCGGTCAGCCGCCGCACATCGATGAGCGAGGCGTCGGTCAACGACGAGAACGGATCGAACGGCGCGAAGGCGCCACCGGCTGAGCGGGCGCGCACGCTCTCCCACTTGCCCGGGGTGCCCAAGCCGCGGATGCCGAATTGGGAGTCCTGGGCGGCCAAACGGCCGGACGGCATGACGGCCAGCACCGACACCAGGATCACAGCGACGGCCGTCCGGCCGTCCGACCGTCCGGTCGTCATGGTATCCCGAACGGGTATCGCTTCACGTACGTGATGTGCAGCGCGGGCCGGAACGCCGGAGAGCGGGACGAATAGAAGCGGATCTCCGAGTACGACGCCGCTTCGGGCACCTGGCCCAGCATGACCGACCTCGTCTGCGTGCTGTCGAGCGCCCAGTTGCGAACCAGATCGGTCAGCTCCATCCGCACCGTGTCCGCGCTGTTCAGACGAATCGCCGTCTTGCCCGTGAGGATGCCGGTCAGTGGCGACTTTGCGCCGACATCGCTCAGGACCGGCAGTCCCCGCAGCTCGAACGAATCGGCGGGCGCACCCGCGACCGGCGCAACCGGCACGAGAATGAGGGTCGCGCGCACGACGTCGATGCTGTCGCGCATCCACGGCGGCAGATCGACGCGCAGCAGGCTGCGGGCCGAGGGCACCCCGCCCACGGTCAGATTCGAATCGAGCGGCTGAATCGTCCGATCGAACACGAAGCTGTCGAATGTCGCCGCGCGCGTAGCCACTTGGTTGATCACGCTGTCGGGTGTGCTCGTCACCGTATCGGGTTTGGTAAAGTGGAAGTACCACGACACCGCCGCGTTCGCGCCGGATTCGAGTGTTCCGAGAGCAGCCGTCGCGAGTGAATCGGCCGCGACGCGGAGGCCAAAGCCGATCTGTCCGGAGTCCGCTGGGACAAGGGGCGCCTGGAGCGAGTCAAGATGCCACAGGAGAGTGAGCGTGCGGCCACTGTCCGACGTCGTAATCACGTGCCCCGCCGAGTCCGTCCTGAAGACCGAGTCGCCAAAGAGACGTTGGCCCGCGGTATCATGGATCTCCGGTAGGGCGAGGATTGCGCTGATGTTGAGGCTGTCGACGACCGGACCGGCGAAGTAGGGCTGGAGCGAGACGAACGTGGACGTGGAGTCCGAGGTCACCGGAATGGCATAGAGTTTGAGTCGCAGATTCGTAGCCAGAGTGTCGCGGCGCACCATGATCAAGCGTAAGCGCGCGGAGTCCACGGAATACGGAATCGGGATGCTATCGCCCGCCAGCGTCGTGTCGGTAGTCATCTTGTTCGTGACGAAGAATGCGCGGCTATCGATGACACCGGGAATGTCCGCGGCGGTCATCGCCTCCGCCTGATATCCCTGGACGTAGCCGCGGTACGACGAATCCCGCACGATGATGTCGGTAAAGATCGAATCCTTACTCTCGATTGTTCCGCTGGGGCAAAACGTCGGGCAGTCGCCAGGCACGGAGGTGAGCTCCGTGCACGCGAGCGGCCCGACGAGCAACAGCAATAAAGCGAAGTACCGCATCACCGCTCGAGTGTCTCCTTCGTAAAAGCGTCGGGCAGCAGAGCGGCCAGCTTCCACCGCCGCTCCGTCGTGGGCCCGACCGCGACGACCTCCAGATCGAGGCCGAATTCCGCAAGCAGCTGGCGGCATGCGCCGCAGGGCGCGGCCGGCGGATCGACCTCGGTTGTGACCACGACCCGCCTCAGCTTGCGCGCCCCACCTGCCACGGCGGCCCCAAGGGCCATGCGCTCGGCGCAGATCGTGAGTCCGTACGACGCGCTTTCGACGTTGCAGCCCACGTAGACCGCCCCGTCGGCCGCCTCGATCGCGGCACCGACGTGGAAGTTACTGTAGGGCGCCCATGCATTGCGCATTGCGGCGCGCGCCCGCGCTACCAGATCGCTCACGCGAGCACGTCCCGCAGAAACGATGTCCCCGCCGCGAGCCGCGGCACGCCGAAGTACTCGGCGACAGTCTGCCCGAGATCGGCGAAGGTTTGGCGGATGCCCAGCCCCCGTGGTTTCACTTTGGGGCCCACCACCAGCACAGGCACGACTTCGCGCGAATGATCGGTCGACGGCGTCGTGGGATCGTTGCCGTGATCTGCCGTGAGCATCACCAGATCATCGGAACGCAGCCGGCTGAGCAGGCGCGGCAACCAAGCATCCAGTTCCTTGAGACCCTGATGAAACCCCGCCACGTCGTTGCGGTGCCCCCACGTCTGGTCGAATTCGATCACGTTCACGAATACGAATCCCGTCTCCAGTGTCTCGAGCGCCCGCTCGATGAGCCGATAGGCGTCACCATTCGTGGGCGTGTGCTCGCTGCTGATGTTTCGCGCCGCAAACAGATCGTCCACCTTGCCGATGCCGACGCGGGCCACGCCTGCCTCTGCCAACCGGTCCAGCAGCGTCGTGCCGACCGGTGGAATCGAAAAATCCTTCCGATGCGACGTGCGACGGTAGTCCCCCGGCATCCCCTCGAATGGCCGCGCAATTACGCGGCTGACCGCATGCTCTCCTATCAAGATTTCGCGCGCAACCATGCACGCGCGGTATAGCTCATCGAGTGGGACCGTTCCTTCGTGTGCCGCGACCTGAAAGACGGAGTCGGCGGACGTGTACACGATCCACTTCCCGCTGCGTTGATGCTCGGCGCCGAGCTCGTCGATAATCGCCGTTCCCGACGCCGTTTTGTTGCCGAGCCATCCACGACCGGTGCGACGCGAAAACTCGTCGAGCAGCGGAACGGGAAAACCCTGCGGATACGTCCGAAACGCTTTCTTCAGCAGGACGCCGCACATCTCCCAATGGCCCGTCGTACTGTCCTTGCCGGCGGACGCGGGCTGTGCTATCCCATACGCGGCAGTCGATCTGACCCCGGGCGCCAGCCCGGGGATAACAAATCCCTCCCTGCACTTCCCTAGACCCAGCTTCTCGAGGTTCGGCAGCTTCAGTCCGCCGACAGCGCGCGCGACATTGCCCAGCGTGTCCGACCCGGCGTCACCGTATTGCGCGGTGTCGGGTGCCGGGCCGATGCCGAGCCCATCGAGCACGATGATCGCCGCGCGTTTCGTCATGCATACAGCCGCGGTAGCCGGGTTCCCAGGCCGGTGAGCACCTCGTGCGGCAGCTCACCACTCCACGCCGCGAATTCGCCCAACGTGATCCGCTGCTTCGCCTCTTCGCCGACCAGCGTCGCGATATCGCCGACCTGAACCTCCACGGTTCCGCTTTCCACCAGCGCCATATCCATCTGCACGACGCCGACAACGGGACAGGGCTTGCCGCGCAGCAGCACGTGCGCATTTCCCCGCAGTCCGAGATCGCGCCGCACGCCGTCGGCGTAGCCGATTCCGAGTGTCGCGACGACGGTGTCACGCGGCGCCACCCAGCTGGCGTTATAGCTCACGCTCTCGCCCGTGCGGATCCGGCGCACGCTCAGGACGCGCGCCCGGATGCTGACGACCGGCCGAGGCTGTTCGACTCCTTCAGCGGCCGACCCGCCATACAGGAAGATTCCGGGCCGCACCAGGTCGAATGCGAACTTCAGACCCCGCAATGCGCCCGCGCTGTTTGCAACGTGCAGAAACCGTGGCCGCCGGGGCAGCCGGCCGACTGCCCCCAGGAAGCGCTCCACCTGCCGCTCGGCCGATCCGTCGTTCCGCTCGGCGGAGTGAAAGTGCGTGTAGCACCCCTCGAACGACGGCGTGTCGATGGCCTCACCCAGCTCGTCCACTTCGTCCCAGCGGACACCGGCGCGGCCCATGCCGGTGTCGATCTCGATCTGGAAGGGCCGATCGCCGCGCGTCGTCCATTCGAGGATGCTGCCGGCATCGCCCAGGGCCGGCGTGAGCTGATAGCGATCGTAGTCGTCGAACAGCTGCGCGCGCGCCGGCATGAATACCAGAACCGGGCGCGTGATCCCGGCGGCTCGTAACTCAGCACCTTCCTCGATCGTGGCGACGCCGTAGCCCCACGGGTCGAGCTGCTCGAGTGCCCTGGACACAGTGACGGCTCCGACCCCGTACGCGTTCGCCTTGACGACAGGGAGGAGCCGTGTGCCTGCTATCTTTGCTACCGTTCGGGCGTTGTCGACGAGGGCACCCACGTCCACTTCCACCCAGGCCCTGCGACTCGTTGACACGCTCACTGGCGCGGGTATGATACCCGGCCCGGAGGCTAAATGCAAGGCGATTCAGCGCTTGGACGTGCTCTCGGACTCGTGCGCGAACTGCGGCAGCGCTGTCCCTGGGACCGCGCCCAGAGTCCGCAAACGCTCCGGCCCTATCTGGTCGAGGAAGCCCTCGAGCTCGACCACGCCATCCAGACCGATGACCCCGAAGCGATGCGCGACGAGCTGGGCGATGTGCTCCTCCACCTCGCGTTTCAGATCGTCATCGCCGAAGAGCGGTCGCAGTTCAATGCCGAAGTGGTCACGCGCACCCTGGAAGAGAAGATGTGGCGACGGCACCCTCATCTGTTCGGCGAAGGTCGCGGGAGCACTGGCGATCACGCCGGATGGGAGCTCGCCAAACGGCGTGAACCGCGCGCCGGCGGCAAGCGCGGCACGCTCGCGGGTCTCCCGCCCACCCTTCCGCCGTTGTTGATGGCGTATCGACTGCAGGAGCGCGCCGCCGGGATCGGGTTCGACTGGCCCGATGCGAAGGGCCCGCTGGCAAAGGTCAAGGAAGAGATCGGAGAGGTCGAGCGGGAGTACGGGCACGGAGGAGCCAGAGAGCAGATCGAGGAAGAACTCGGTGATGTGCTGTTCGCGGCGGTGAATCTCGCGCGCAAACTCGGCGTCGAGCCCGGTCAGGCGCTCGAGCGCGCGAATGCGAAGTTCACGAAACGGTTCGAGCAGGTGGAAAAGCTCGCAGAGGAGCGCGGCCTCGAAATGGGCCGCGCGAGCCTGGAAGAGCTCGACAGGTTGTGGGATGAGGTGAAGCGGGGCTAATCCTCACGCCACCTCGAACAACAGACTGCAGCACGTCACACCGCCCTCGGCTTTAGCGAGCTCCGAGCTCGGGACGGGCACGACACGCACACCAGCGCGCTCCAATCGCTCGCGCGTTTCGGGATAGTGTGCCGGGTAGATGACAGCCGCGCCAATCCAGAGCGCGTTGCCAGCGTCAGGCTCCGCCGGTGCCACGGCAATCATCTCCAGGGCCGCGAAACACTCCGCACGCACAAAGCGAGGATTGATCAGGAGTGTGTGCTCCGCGACTTGCGTGACGGCGCTTTTGAGGTGGAGACAACCGTTGACCTCGACGGGGATGACCTCGTAGCGCCACTCGTTGAGGAGCGCCTCGAGCTGCGAAACGCCCTCCCGGTTGGTCCGCGAGGATAACCCCACGTAGAGCGTTCGCCCCACTCGCAGCACGTCGCCGCCATCGAGCGTACCAGGTGGCTGGATCCGTACCAGCGGTTTGTACGCACTCAGCACGGTGGCGATCGATTCGATCTCCCCGCGCCGCGTGGCAGCACCAGGCCTCGTCATAACCGCGACTTCGTCGAGAACCACCGCCGTATCCTCGACGAAGACGGCGTCGGGCAGCGTCGGTTCCGCCGGCGCGTGGACAACCGTGGCACCGAGCGAGCGGAGTGTTTCCTCATAGAACGCGTGTTCCGCGATCGCGTCTGCGACGTTGATCGGGTCGCGCGGACGAAGTGTCAGCTCGCAGTCCGCCAGTGTGACACTGACGGCACGGGTTACCGCGATGAGCATGTGAGGCGTCGGATCAGCCCACGCTCGAGTTGCTCACAACGGCCAGTCGCCTTCCGTTCATTCGTGTCCCCAAAGTCCACTCACCGGGCCTAGCGCTCACCACTACCATCCGGTCATAACCGTGCCCCGAAGGTGTTTTCGACATCGACGGGGCCTCGGTCATTCAACCTAATTCTTCGCGAGGATCGTATGGCGCATTCCCCCAACGGCAACACCTGGAGCAAACCGGCCGCGATGGCCATT
>QHUJ01000081.1 GCA_003221895.1 Gemmatimonadota bacterium
CTACCCCCGCACGCCGGCCAACCATGGCTTCACCATGATTGCGAAGGTACTGAAGGGCCGCGAGCAAGCCGTGCGTGAGTACGGCAAGACCATCGAGGGGGCGATCGCCGGCACGCCCGACGCCCTGGCGGTCCTCAAGCTGCACTACCTCCGGTGGGTCCTCTTCGAGATCGAGGGCGCGACCTACTTCATGTACCAGGGCATCTTCGACACCGACTTCGAC
>QHUJ01000038.1 GCA_003221895.1 Gemmatimonadota bacterium
CCTGGCTGGCTGGGAACGGACGCGGAACGGAGTCCCGATGACGCAGACCAACGGCAGGGCTCGCACTTACAACCAGTCGCACGTGAAGCGGAATTACACCCGCGGCCAGCGGCGGTTCAGCATCTACTGGACCTGGAGCTATCCCTGGGAGTCCAACCGCGACGTCACGGAGCTCGACAACCGTTTCTCGACCATGACCGAGGTCCGGCGGGTCGGGTGGCCGGGGTTCGAGGCGACGGAGTGGGACAAGATGAACTTCCTCCAGGGTATCGCGGGAACTCTGGAGCTCTTCCATCGCAGTCTGCTCAGCTTCCAGGACACCGTGGAAGAGGCGACCGGACATCCGGTCGCGGTCTACCAGCGGATCGACCAGGCGGGATACCGCCTCCCGATCGACGAGCGGATCCTCGCGGACACCGAC
>QHUJ01000039.1 GCA_003221895.1 Gemmatimonadota bacterium
CAGCAGCGGTTCGGCCAGTACACCCGGTCTCTAATGAAGGGGCTCGGGGTCCCGGTGCTCAACCAGTACGGGCTCCGCCCCGCGACGGTGCGGGGCCAGCCGGATCAGATCGCGCCGCTCACCGCCTTTCGCGACCTGGACACGCTGGGACTGCTGCGCGGCGTGACGACGTTCAACTATCACCTGCACCTGCCGCATTACGCGGTGACCTCGAAGGACACCAAAGTCATCCACGTGCTGTCGACGCAGGCGATCGACCTCTCGCGGCCCCATCCGTTCACCGAAGTCGGTAACAAGGAGTTCAACTCCTTCCTGTGGATGCCGCCCAGCGGAAAGCGCGGCGGGCACATCCTCCTCGTAGACTCCACTGTGTTCACCACGCTGTTCGGCGGGACCGACAGCCTGAAACAGTTCTGGCTCAACGTGGCGGGGATGTAAGTGGTCGGGTTCTTCCAGACGGTGGTGCCAGTGGCGATGCTGGGCTTCGTGATCTCCAGCATGCTCGGGATAGGCCTCGGCCTCTCGGTCGGAGAGATCCTTGCGCCCCTGCGCAACGCGCGCCTCGTGATCCTCGCGCTGGTGGCGAACTTCATCGTTCTGCCGGTTGGGGCGATCGGCCTGGGCCGGGTCGTCGGGCTCGACGAGCCCTTCGCGATCGGGCTCCTCCTGCTGGCCTCGGCGGCGGGGGCTCCATTCGTCCCGAAGCTGGCGCAGCTCGCCCGCGGCAACGTCGCCTTCGGCGTGGGGGTGATGGTCCTCCTGATGGTCGTCACGGTGGGCTACCTGCCGCTCGCGCTGCCAGTCCTGCTGCCGGGGGTGACCGTCGATCCGTGGAAGATCGGACGCTCGCTGTTCTTGCTCATGCTGTTGCCGCTCGCCGTCGGACTCGCCGGGCGGGCCGGCGTCCCCGCGCTCGCCGGCCGCGTCAAGCCGGTACTCGATCGCATCTCGAGCTTGAGCCTCACGGTGCTCATGGTCGCGATCACCGGGGCGAACCTGCGCAACGTCCTCAGTGTGTTCGGCACCGGCGGCATCCTTGCCGGTCTGCTGCTCATCGCGCTCGGCTTCGCGGCTGGCTGGCTTCTGGGCGGGCCAGGCCGCGATACCCGGAGCGTGCTCGCGCTGGGAACGGCGCAGCGCAACATCGCTGCCGCGCTCGTCGTGGGCAGCGGATTCGCCAACCCGAAAGTGGTGGTGATGGTGGTGGTGGTGGCGATCGTGGGGCTCTTCATCCTCATGCCCACCGCGCGATTGCTCTCCCGAAGCGCGAGCGCGGCGAGCCCCGCGGCCTGACGCTCAGAAGTTCACCGAGCCCGACACCTGGAACGAGTATCCCTGGAAGGTGGACCGGGCGTCGAACTCGTGCAGGTACCTGGTTCCCACCTGCACCCGCCGACCGGGCAGAATGAGGCCGGCGCTCACGCCCAGCGCGTGGACTTGATAGCGAGCCGACGCATCTACCCCCGGCCCCGTGGACGCGCTGGTCTGCCACTGACTGTATCCCGCCAGTCCCGCCTGCAGCCGCAGATCGCTCGAGAGCGGAGCGAAACCGGTGAGTGAATAGTCGATGCTCACAGTCTGCCCTGGGCGAACGCCTGTCCCTTCCTGGGTCCCGTGAAATTCATAGATCTCAAACGCGGAGAGCGCGAGGCGCCGCGAGGCTGTGAGCCAGGCCGTCTGCCCGGAGGACACGACTTGGGTCCAGTAGCCTGAGCCCACGTTGTCCGTGCGCCCGGCGTCGAAGGCGCCCGTCGGCGCGAGGAATCCGTAGACCGCCTTGATATCGGCGCGGGACAGTTGCCAGCCTAGCATCAGCGGCTGGTAGTACGAATCGGCGAAACCGCCTCCACCGCTCTGCGGGCCGAGCACATCCGAGGTGAGGGAGTTGTTGGCGATCGGCAGGGTGGCGGCCAGCGCGATGCGTGCGCCGAACAGAACCGGCTTCTGACTGGCCCAGGCGATCGTGTTGAGGTCCATGAGGACCGTCTGCTTGCCGGTCGCCACGAGCTCCCCTTTGGCGCCGCGGAGTTCGTCGCGCGCGTAAAAGAGGAACGCGTTCACATAGGAGGCCCCGGGACCGAAGAGCGACCCCGCACTGACCGCGCTCATACCGAGCGGATAGACGCCCCGGACCTGTCCGGCCACCGGCACCGCCGCGCACAGGAGCGCAGCCACATGGAACGTGGCATGCCTAATCACAAGTCTAGACAAGATATTACAGCTAGTCCTTGTACGGATCGAACTCCTCCGCTCCAGCCATCACCACGATGAACGGCCGCAGCGTATGCAGCACCTCGACGGTCGCACCCTGGGCTTTCAGCACATCGGGCAGCCGGCGATAGACATGCGGGCTTTCGTCGGTGCCGCCGCCGCGGAGCACCACACCCTTCCCCTTCACCCACTCATGCATCATCTCACGCGAGATCGCGCCTTCCTTGATGACTTTGCCGCGGCGCCGCTTCCCCGCGGCCGCGGTGCGGCTCATGACGCGCCCCGCCCCGTGCACCGTCGAGAACAGCGCGCGCGCCTGCAGATCACGCGTGGCCGCATCGGCCGGCGTCGCGCCCCGGAGAATCACGGCGTTGTCGCCCATCGAGCCGCCGACAAAACCCTTCTGCCCCGGAAACGCGGGCGTCGCACCCTTGCGCACGACGTAGAGCTTCTCGCCTCCGTGCTCCTCGATCCACGCAAAGTTGTGATGGTTGTGCACCAGCTCCATCTCACGCCCGCCGAGGATCGAGACGACCTTGCGCGCGACCCACTCGCGGCCCGCGTAGGCATAGCGCCCCGCGAGATTCATGAGCTGCCAGTACGCGTCCCCCACCGGGGAGTGCACGTCGAGCAGCGTTTCGCGCTCCGGCGCGCGCTCGCCCCACTGCTTGTTCTGCGACAGCGCGAGGAAGCCGTGGGCGACGCCGTAGCCGAAGCCGCGCGAGCCGAAGTGCACACCGACCCACACGTGGTCTTCCTCATCGGCAAAAACGTCCACGTAGTGATTGCCGCTGCCGACCGTGCCGAGCTGCTCGCGCGCCTTGGCGCGCAGGCGATCGCGGTCGTGGCGGTCGGGGACGGCCTCCCACGCGGGTTCCTCGAACAGCGGATCGCTCTTCGGAGCGTCCTCGGCGCGGTTCTTCAGTCCCACGCCGAACGACAGCGACGCCTGGATCTCGTCGGCTAGCTCGCGCAGCCGGCCCTGGATCTGCGGCAACTTGAGGTTGGTGCGGATCGCCGCGTTGCCGCAGGCGATGTCGAACCCCACTCCCACGACCGAGACCTTGTCGCGGTAGGCGGCAACGCCCCCGATCGGCATGACGTAGCCGAGGTGCCCGTCGGCCATGAGCGCGGCGCGCTCGGCGCGGCTGGCGACGTCCTGGAGCTGCGCCAGAGTGTTGGATTCGTGAGTTCCAAAGATCTCGATCTTGTCCATTTCGTTTTCCCACTCTCAAGAGTGGGCCCACTAAGTCACTGCCCTTTAAGGGCAGCGCTTTGTGGGCCCATGCTTCAGCATGGGAACCTCCATTATGGGACCATGGTCCCTGTGATCATACCTTGCCGGGATGAGGGGGACAGCCGGCCCGCGGGCTCACCCCGGCGCCTCGTCACCAGCCCATCGTTCGTCCCTCACTGGCCCGGGCGGGCGTTCCGTCCGCTACGGGAGTCGCGGTCCTTCGCGGACTTCCCGCGCCGACCGGGCCAGAAAACAATGCGCCCCATCTCGTAACCGGCACGGGATGGGGCGAGCGAGCGTCAAAAAGAGTGCGATGTCCGCTAGCGCAGTGCTCCCGTACCGAATGGACCTCTACCCGGCTGCGCCGGATAGGCGTCACCTGCCCGTCGGAAGGCCAACCTCCCGACGTCAGGCTTTGCAATCAGTTCGAGACAGACCGTTACAAGCATTGCTTTCCCCCTGAAAACAAAAATCGCGTCGCCGTGGCCACACCTGGGGCAGCCAAAACGGGACGCGACTCCCTTGAAGCGAGGGGAACTCTAAAAACGAGTTCCTAGACTGTCAAGGCCAGTCTAGGCGACTACTTCACCTCTTCGATCTCCCCGGGCCGCCAAGTCTTGTCGAACCACGGCTCGAGCGGGCCGTAGAGGCGCAGGATCGCGAACCAGCCCTTTTGCGGGACAGACTGGATCCAGTTGGCTTCCTTGCCCGCGGGCGCCGTGGGACCGAAGTAGAGATCCACCGAGCCGTCGGCGTTTGCGATCAGCTTGTCGCGTTTGTTGTTCTTGCTGGGGAACGGCTGGCCCGTCTGCAGCTCGGAGCGCGTCTGCGTGTCGTAGATCACCACCGACCAGAAGTTCTGGGCCGGGGCATTTCCTGGAATGTTGAGCCGGTAGGTCTTAGCCCCGTCGAACGGGTTGCCCGAGTTATCGGCGAAGGCGATCGCGTACTGCGAGCCGCGTCCCACGAGCTTCGCGATCATTGCGGGCGTGTTCACGGTATAGCCGTAATAGAACGTCGTGCGCGCATCGAGGTTGCGGCCAGCGATCCCGTTGTCCTCGAGGAAGCGGTAGTCGGCGCTGGCGAACAGATTCTTCCATTGGCTGTTCGGGTAGTACGAGGATCGAGGATCGCGCCCGCGGAAACTCACCGCGCGGGCGGTCGCGTTGCCGACGGCGACCGCGTCGGTGAGAATCTTCGTCATCCGTTCGTCGGGCGCGAACTCCGTGCCTTTGCGGATGCCGATGGACGTGGCGAGCCCGCGCAGCTCGGGGTCGATGAAGTCGACCGGCTCCTTCTGCAACACGTGGTCGAGTTCCCGGTAGAATTCGAAATTGTTGGCATGGACCGTATTGAATGGCACCTTTGACCCGTTGATGAACTGCATCGCCGGCGGGTTGGCCGCCTTGCTCAGCGGATAAATCTTGACGCCCTCGCGAAACATCTTCGAGGCCGAGTCCGGCTTGCCATCTACGAGGAAGCCGCGAAGAGCCAGAATGTTCACATACGACGGGGATCGTGCGATGAAATACCCGCTCTTTGGCAGCTCGCCCTTGTAGCCGGCCGGGACGATAAGGTACTTGCCGCCCTTGCCCTTGTCCGGGCCGGGCGCGCCCATGTCCACGACGAAACGGAAGAACGCGTCATTGACCGTGCCGGGTCCGCTGCCGGGCGGAACCTCGACAACGGTCGGCCCGTCGATCTGCAGATCGAGAAAGCCTATGCAATACACAGTCTCCGTGTTGCCGGTGAGCAGCAGCGGATTGGCGTCGAGCAGTTGA
>QHUJ01000040.1 GCA_003221895.1 Gemmatimonadota bacterium
GTGGTGGAATTTCATTTGTGCAACGTGCAGCTTGGCGCCGCAGCTTAAGCGCGATTCGTTAGGCAGCCGCAACGCATCCATTCATGACCACGTATTTCGTATCTGTTGGCGCCGCGATCGCCATAACAATCGCCGGAGCTGTCGTTGACGTCGTCACAACGATGTGGCTTCGGTCCCGCTCCCTCGCGAGGCTCGCGATAACCTTCGGGTCCCACGAGCGCGCAGAATGGGCTTACGCCATCACGTTTTGGTTGCTGGCAGTCCTTCTTGGCCTAGCCTACAGCGCACTTGGGCTGATTCCGACGCGTGTCGACGTTGCTCTAACCGGCGGGTCAACTCTCGTAATTCTCGGTCTTGTCTGGCCTCCTTACATGCAGGATCCTGGTTTCACTTCAACGCAGCGTTCAGTTCAGCGCGCAGTTGCGATCGTTATCGGCGTGATTCTGCTAGTAATCGCTGCGGGTCACACAGGGTAGGCACCGATGCGGCTGCCTAACCAGCGCTTGAAGCTGGCGGCGCGCGTAGACTAAGGAATGAATCTTTCTTCAGCGCGCCGCAGCTTAAGCGCGATTCGTTAGACCGCGCGACCGATTTCATCCGGTGTTTCACACATTACCGATGCTTCGAACCGAGCGTCTGATACTCCGGCCATTTGGCCGCGAAGACGCGCCGACTGTGCAACGCCTCGCGGGGGCTCGGGAGGTCGCTGACACGACGCTCACGATTCCGCATCCGTATCTCGATGGCGTAGCGGAGAGTTGGATCGCCACTCACGAGGAAGCCTGGAAGCAAAAAGACAGAGCGACGTTTGCTGTCACGACCGAGGCAGAGGGATTAATAGGTGCTATTGGATTGCATCTCAGACTCGGGCATCAGCGGGCGGAACTAGGGTATTGGATTGGTTTGCCGTTCTGGAATCGCGGCTATGCGACCGAAGCTGCGCGCGCAATCATTGCATTCGGTTTTGAGAGTCTGGGACTGAATCGCATTCATGCGTCGCATCTAACGCGCAATCCGGCTTCAGGACGCGTGATGGAGAAAGCTGGAATGCGATTTGAGGGGACGCTACGGCAACACGTTGTCAGATGGGGACGACTTGAGGATCTCAACACGTATGCAGTCCTGCGTTCCGAACGCGCGGTCTAACATGCGCTTGAAGCTGCCGGCGCCCGTCCGCAGCAAAACCCGTGGACGTTCTGAAGCACGGTGTAGTCGAATTCCGTTTGTGAACATTCCAGCTCGGCGCCGCAGCTTAAGCGCGATTCGTTAGGCAGCGGCAATGACCTTGTTGCGGTCTCAACAAGTAGCAACGCTTCTCGCGTTCTGCACCGCATGCACCTCGACATCACACGATGTGTCCGGCACCTGGCAGGCTCGTGTGACAGACAGCGCCACATGCCCGTATTGCAATGCACTGTTTGGATTCAAGCTCGAGCAGTCTTCGGCAGGTGCAATCAAAGGCCTGGCAGTGTCGGATGTGATTTACAAGGACGATGCTGCATCTGGAGTCGCGGATGTCACAGGCTTCCGGCGAGGCGACAGCGTGCAGGTCACTCTCATATTTGAAGGGCACGCGAATCAGGAGTTCGTCGGTATTGTAGACGGCCGTTCTTCGTCGATCCGGGGCGAAATGCGGTCGTTGGACTCAGGTAGTCGGTTCGCGCCTCCCGCTTTCGTTCTCACTTTCATCCGATCCCGACTGGACCGGCGCTTGGAAACCGTTCTCAGTGAGGCGAAAGATCCGTAAAAAGGGAGCCCGTCACGCGGCCGCTGCCTAACATGCGCCTGAAGCTGACGGCGCCCGTCCTCGAGGGTAGAATTGCATTTGTGAACGTGAAAACTTGGCGCCGCAGCTTAGGCGCACTTCGTTAGGCTGCGCATCCTACCACAAACCAATTCTTTGTTGAGAACCAGCTTGGTCGGTCCCGATGTCCCTACCGGCATCCGTCGGGTTGGTTCGGTTCGATCGAAGGCGCGACCCAAATGAAAGTCCCGTTGTGCGGGGGCGCGGCGACGCTGGTGAGATCCGAGCATCGGTCCATCCGGCATCACAGCTCAGGCTACCGGGGCAGGGACGGCGAGTGCTCCGCCAGCTCAAGGAGAGGGACGGACCCGAGCTATGACTTGTGGTGCGCAGCCTAACAGGCGCGTGAAGCTGGCGGCGCCCTCATCGGTGGGTCTGGATGCCATCCGCAGCGCCGGTGCGATACAATTACCGTTGTGAACACCTCTAGTTCGCGCCGCAGCTTACGCGCGTTTCGTTAGGCAGCGCCTAGAGTGACTCTGTAGCCTTGGCGTAGGGTATATCAGGATAGAATGCGCAACTCGCGATATGCCATTGGATCGTTGGCGTGCCTGATGATCGCGTGCAGCTCAGACCGGGTTTTCGCCCCGCGCCTGGTGACCATCGACGGAGTTTCCTACCGAGTCCAAGCGTCTCTTAATCGAGACTTTATGCCATTCGCACCGCCCGACGGCAAGCCACTCACTCTCGGTATTCGAATCTTTACTGCGGACAGCTCTGCGATTCCAGCCAGCGTCACCGCTGATTCGGCCTGGGTGTACAATGGGAACGCCGTGTGGCGCACTGCGGTCGTCGAAGGAGAGCCGCGCAACATGTCATCCTTTGACGTTGGCGCACTGGGCGGTCCGAAGTGGGGGCCCGGTATTGAAGTTGACGTAGTCGTGCGGTTGCGTGATGGTGCGGGGCATAGCTTCCTCCTACAAGCGCCGCGTCAACTCATCGCGCGCTCGGATTGATGGCGAAGCCCGTTCGAGAGGTAGCCCGTCTCGTACTCCTGGACGCAAACAATGCCGCGCTCCTCATGCGATACGACGACGGTCTTGCTGACCGCATATCCTATTGGGTAACTCCTGGCGGTGCGTTGGAACGCGGCGAGTCACATCGTGCGGCTGCATTGCGTGAACTCATGGAAGAGACCGGCCTAGCCGCGGAGATCGGGGCGGAGCTCTGGGAGCGTCACTTTGACTTGGAGCTCCCACAAGGTGCCGTGCATCAGCATGAGCGTTTCTTTCTCGCGCGAGTCGATACGGTAGCACCGCGCGTGTTCAACTCATCACCGGAACCTATTCGCGAGCATCGCTGGTGGTCGCTTTCTGCCTTGAAAGCGACCCGCGACGTCATTTACCCTGAAGACTTCACGTCTGCCCTTGCCACTGTGCTGAATGGCGCTCCTCACGGCGCTGCCTAACGAGCGCTTGAAGCTGGCGGCGCGCGTAGATTGTGGAATGAGTCTTTCTTCAGCGCGCCGCAGCTTAAGCGCGATCCGTTAGACAGCGCCGCATGTGACGTTGACCACCACAACGGGGTATACCCTTCTAGAATGGTCCACGCTCCGCTGGGTCTAGCCGCGATCACGCTGACCGCGGTACTCGCCGGTTGCACCGAGCCACTGCGCCCTTCGTGTCGAGCAGGCACGTACGTTCTTGAGACGGTAAACGAGGCGCCTGTCCCGCTCCCGGGCATCAACGCGCCTGTCGCCGGCACCATCACTCTAAGCGCTACTGGTGTTGCCGAGCGGCGCATCTCGTACACCGTTGATTCGCAGGGCACCGTACGCGAGTTCGTAGCCACTGGAACCTATCAGCTCATTGGCTCTGAGCTCACGCTGGTTCTTCAGGAGGGCACCTCACGGTGGACTCCGTCCGCCAGTTTAGTCGGCCCGACCATCACGTTGACGTACCCCCACCCAGCCGATGGCCCCGACATCGTAGAGCGGTATCGCCAGCGTTGACCTCCTCGCCAAGCCCCGTGGCTTTTGGCGCTGTCTAACCAGCGCTTGAAGCTGACGGCGCGCGTAGATTGTGGAATGAATCTTTTGTCAGCGCGCCGCAGCTTAAGCGCGATTCGTTAGGCGGCACGACAATGCTCGAGGAAGGTCCCGCCATGCCGCCTGTCACTGACCTGCACGTGATGAGCCGGGCCGAATTCCAACGGCGCCGCGATGCCCTGGTTGGCTTTGCTCGCGACGCCGTCATGGTATTCCTCGTGATCATTCTCGTGCTCGGACCGGGTGTCTTTGCGTTTACTCCCTCACTCGTAAGTCGCCACTTCATCGTGGTCCTGCCGGTGCTGGCTCTGGCGGGCGCGATGCTACTACTGCTCGTCTTCCTGGCGAACCAGACTCGCCTCCGTGCCTTGGGATTGGCGTGTCCCGCGTGTGGCACGCCAATGGTGAAGCTCCTCTATGATCGAGGAATCTACACGTCCGTCTTTCTGTCGGGTGGTCGCTGCACAAGATGCAAACAACCGCTAGTTGAGGATCGTGCGACAGCCGGCATACCAGTTGCCCCCGGACAGCTGGCTGGCCGCACGCCGGACAGTTCGCAACAGTTTGTGCAAGTGCGGGATCGGCTTCAGCGGGGCACCCGTCGTCAGTACGTGTTCACCATCTTTTGTGTAGCCCTTGCAACGGCAGCAGCGTGGTTGGCGAGCAGATCGCTGTTTGCCTCCGGGGCTAGTCTGCTGGCGGTGACTGGTCCGTGGCTCCTATCATTCGCACTCATCGTCGTTGTCCTAATCGTGAGTGCGCGCTCGTGGGGTAATCGGGCGCGCGCGCTTGGGTTGGTCTGCAGGGAGTGCGGTATCTTGCTCGTCGGAGGCGGAGGCGATGCCGTGGGTCACGCCGTCCTCCAGCTTGGCACCTGTCCACACTGTGGCGCGTCCGTTTGGAGGCATAACACGTCGTCCGCCGATCGTAGTTCGCTTCCATCTCCCTAGCGTGCCGCCTAACAAGCGCTTGAAGCTGGCGGCGCGCGTAGATTATGGAATGATTCTTTTGTCAGCGCGCCGCAGCTTAAGCGCGATCCGTTAGGCTGCGGCCGATAATTCGTGAACAGCCTCGACGATCCCGATCCGATTGAGGACGCTCTCGGCGCAATCCTCCCGCGCCACGCTGTAGCGCTCATCCTTTGGATCGCGTGGTTTGTCGCAAGATCGCCGCAGTCGGCCGTTCCGGGCCCAGCGTCGTTCGTTATTCTGGCCGGCCTGGTATTCTCGTACATAGCGTGGGTCAACAAGCCACTCGAGAGAGCAGTAGGTCCTCGCTATGGCAAACGTGGCCATTGGTCAGGATTCGTGGTCGTGCCAACACTATTCGCCATCGTAATGCTCGCGAGAGATATGTTTCTCACTATTCGCGCCTTCTTGGGGTCTTGATACGCCGCAGCCTAACATGCGCTTGAAGCTGACGGCGCGCGTAGATTAAGGAGTGAATCTTTCTTTAGCGCGCCGCAGCTTAAGCGCGATCCGTTAGGCGCCACTGAGCTTTCTGAATAGCCGCATGACAACGACACGCATCATCCTCATCTCTGCGCCAGCAGTCATCGGCTGGCTCATCGCAGTCTATCTGCAGTTTCTCGCTTTCCGCACTCTACGCCGGCCGCGGCCTGGCGAGCGATTATTCACGCTCTTCTTCGGTGAATTTGGAATGTGGCTATTTACTTTCGAGGGCCACCGGTATCGGTTCTGGGGGTTCTTGAAGCTGCCGGCGCGCGTAGAATATTGTATGACTGCTTTGTCTTCAGCGCGCCGCAGCTTAAGCGCGATTCGTTAGGCGGCAATTATGCAACGTTTAGCAATCGTTGCCTTCTTGGCTTCATCAATGGTGGGTTGCCTCCGGGCTCAGGAAAACGCCGAGCATGTTCTCGCGTGGGTTGAGAGTACGACTCCTGCGATCATGCTCGCGGATTCAACACGTGCTGGCCATTTCCACTTTCTCACAGTGTGCGGCATCACATGCGAGGAGCCGGGGCTCGGTCCTCTGACGTATTCGCATTGTTACGCAACCGCCGCGACGACGCTGACCGTCGATCCCACTGGCGATGTCCTTCGATCCAAGCGACACGGTGAGCTCAAAGACAAGGCGTTCAGGTTCGCAGAGCGGTACAACTCATTACTGCGCGCCCAGCTCGACAGCGCCGGAAAGAGAGGATGTTCGGAGAGCGAACGCTGGGACGAGTACTGGCACGCGATTGACTCAGTGGCACGGCGAATACCCGCGCACCCGTATCAGTCGTTTGTGATAGCCAGCGTAACTAACAGGAACGAGAGGGGCGACTTCCAGCTGCACGTGCAAGATGAGCGTGATTTATCAAACGTTGTCTATTCCAGGATGTGTGTTCTGGCACCTCGCTTCGGCATCACGCGACCTGTGCGCTTTGATGTCACAACGGGAAATATCAATGATCATCCGAAGGGTCATCCTTCCTTCACATGTAGTCGCGGTGTTGTTGCCGCCTAACAAGCGCTTGAAGCTGACGGCGCGCGTAGATTAAGGAATGAATCTTTCTTCAGCGCGCCGCAGCTTAAGCGCGATCCGTTAGGCGGCGGGTGACCTTTCTGAAGCACCGACGGGTATGTAGTGGAGGATCTATGCGTTCGCTTCCCTTGATTGCCGTTCTCGTAGCGATTGCCTGCAGCGACGGGTCTCGGCCCGGGAACGACTTCACCGGCACCTGGTCCGGTGGCGTCCAGCTCACCGGCACCTGGTCAGGTACCGATCACAGACTCGTTGCAACAGATACCGCCGCGACGCTCGTTTCGCGATGCTTCACGGTCCAATCCGGCCCTCTCATGCTCACCGATTCGCTCACGTTTCAGGCAAGTGGTACGGTGACTCAGGCGGGCGGATTGATCACGTTGCGCGTTGGAGATCCTTATGTC
>QHUJ01000117.1 GCA_003221895.1 Gemmatimonadota bacterium
CTCATAGAAGGATTGCCGGAAGCCCCCGGCGACGGTGAAACGCGAAAAGAGCGTCCACCCACCCCGTGCCTCGAGCTGCTTCGGCAGGTGCGCGGCGCCGACTCTGGCGGTCGCGACCAGATTCGCGTGGGGCCACGTGTTGCTCGCTTCGATCGTCGCGCTCGAGACCGTGCGGTCGGATTTCAGCGCCGTGTCGTGGCTGATCCTGCTCGAGGCGAGCGTGGTGGTCAGTCGATAACCGAGGCCGTCATTGCGCTGGGCGATGAAAAAGCGCAGCTGCCGGTCGTACCGATCCTGGCGCCAGCCCAGCACGCTTGTGTCGCCTGACGCGCGATGCCAGCTCGCGCTCAGGATCTGGAATGATGCGCCGAGCCGCCCCTGCGGCGGGATGTAGTCGAACTTGACCCAGATGTCGCTTGAGCCGAACGGGGTGGTCGAGCTCCCGGTGATGCCGGCGCCGATGCTATTCCAGTCGGCGACGAGCGCCGCCCCAAAGCCGCCGCGCGTGCGCGTCGAGTATCCAGCCCGGTACTCGGCGACATCCAGGTTGCCCGTCAGGATGCCGACGTGGGTCGTGGCCGCGGTCGAGCGCTGGCGCGCCGTTACGAGGTAGATCTGCAGCGCAGCCGGCAGCAGCACGACGTCGATCCGCTCGAGCGGTGCGACCGGAATGCGCGCGGGATCGAGGTACAACGAATCGCGGCCGAGCGGCACGTACGGCACGCCGTCCCAGTATACCTCGAGCGAGGCCGGCCCGCGGCCGGCGTAGAGCACGATCTCCGGCTGGCCATACCCTCCGCCGCGCACCACGTACACGCCGGGGATGTGGCTCAACACGTCGCTGACGGTGCGCGCGCTGGTAAGGAGGAGTGAATCGACGGTAAACGTGTACCGCATACCGCGCGGCAGCGGTCCGGGAGCGATGCCGGGTGTGAAGACCGGCAGGAGGGCCGGAAGCGTGTCTCGCTTGGTCGTGTCTGTGGCTGCGGTCGTGTCTCTGCGGGTAGTGTCGGCCTGAGCGGCTGCGGTCCGTGTCGCGCTGAACGCACCGAGGGCGGCGAGCGCGAAGGCCAGCAGGCCTGCTCGAATCAAGCGCCGGCGCGTTTGAGCAGGAACTCCGTGAAGAGTCGCACGCCGATCGCGGTCGGACCCTTCGCGTGGCTTGCGCCTTCGCCCTCCAGGTAGGCCGTTCCCGCGATGTCGAGGTGGACCCACGGGAACCCGTCGACGAATTCGCGCAGGAACCAGGCGCCGGCGATCGTACCGGCGGCCCGGCCGCCGGAGTTCTTCACGTCGGCAACATCCGATTTCAGCAGCTCGCGGTACTCGTCCCACAGTGGCAGCGGCCAGCATCGCTCGCCCGCGCGCTCGCCCGCATCGCGCACTTCGTCGAGCAGCGCCTCATCGTTGCCCAACATCCCGATTGCGTGATGGCCGAGCGCGATCACGACGGCGCCGGTCAACGTCGCCGCGTCGATCGCCGCCGCGGGCTTGAAGCGCCGCGCGTACGACAGTGCATCGCACAGAATCAGCCGCCCCTCGGCGTCGGTGTTGATGATCTCGATGGTCTTCCCCAAATGGCTTTTCACCACGTCACCGGGCTTGACGGCGGTGCCTGATGGCAGGTTTTCCGTGGCCGGTATCAGTCCCACAACGTTGATCTTCGGCTTGAGACGTCCCAGCACCTCGAACGCGCCGAGCACCGCCGTGGCGCCGGACTTGTCGAACTTCATGTCCTCCATGTTCAGCGCCGGCTTGATCGAGATGCCGCCGGAGTCGAACGTGACGCCCTTCCCGATCAGCGCGACGGGCGCACTTCCCGGGGCTCCGCCTTGATACTCCAGGACGATGAAGCGGGGTTCCTCCGCGCTCCCCTGCGCGACCGCCAGTAACGCGCCCATCCCTTCCTTCTTAATCTGCGCCTTGTCCAGGACGGTGACGCCGAACCCATGCGTGGCGGCGAGCTTGCGGGCCTGCTCAGCCAGGTAGGTCGGCGTGCAGACGTTGCCGGGCTGCATCTGCAGGTTGCGCGTGAACAGGTAGCCCGCCGCAATCGCGTCGCCGATCCTGCGTCCCGCTTCCGCTTCTTCCTTGTCCGCTGCCTCGAAGATCAGCTCGACCGACTCGACTTCCGGCTTCGGATCCTCAGGCTGCTTCTTGAGCTCCATGAACTGCCAGCTTCCCTGCGCCACGCCCTCGATGAGGACCTGGGCCAGCTCGGCGGCGCCGAGGCTGCCGCGGGCTTCTTTGGCGACGCCCAGGGTAAACGTTTGGGTCCCGAGGCTGCGGGCGCGGCGAGCGGCAATGGCGCTCGCGCGTCGGATCGCGCTGCGCGTGATCTCGGTCGGCTTCCCCGCCCCGACGAGCAAGATTCTTTCCGCCTTGCCGGCGCCGTAGACGAGGAGCGTCTCGTCCTTCTGTCCTTTGTAGTCGCCGGACGTGACGGCGCGTTCGAGACTGGCATCCTTGAGTGGCGAGACGCCTGCTCCCGGGGCGACGATCACGGCCAGGAGCGGCGTCTCGACATTCAGGAGCGGCTTGGTCGAGATCACAGTCTTCATGACAAGTGCTCGATGATGGCGTCGCCGAAAGCGGAGGTGGAGACTTCGATGGCGCCCGGCAGCTGGCGCGCGAGATCGTAGGTAACCCGTTGCTCCGCGATGGCTCCCTCGAGCCCGCGCACGATGGCGCGGGCGACGTCGTCCCAGCCCAGCTCCTCGAACATCATGACGCCGGAGAGGATGACGCTGCTCGGGTTGACCTTGTCCTGCCCCGCGTATTTCGGCGCGGTGCCGTGAGTGGCCTCGTACACCGCGTAGCCGTCGCCGACGTTCCCGCCGGGGGCGAGGCCCAAGCCTCCCACCTGGGCTGCGGCCGCGTCAGAGAGGTAATCGCCGTTCAGGTTGGGCGCGGCGATGACGGAGTATTCGTCGGGGCGGAGCACCAGCTGTTGAAACATCGCATCCGCGATGCGGTCCTTGATCACGAGCTTGCCGACGTCTGCTTTGCGCTTGGCGCCTTCCGCCTCGGTCACGGTCTGCTCACTGAAGCGCTCCTTCGCGACCTCGTATCCCCAGTCGCGAAAACCGCCCTCGGTGAACTTCATGATGTTGCCCTTGTGCACCAGCGTGACCGACGGCTTGTGCCGCTTGAGCGCGTACTGAATCGCTTTCACGACCAGGCGCTGCGAGCCGAACTTCGACATCGGCTTGATGCCGATGGCGCTGCCGGGGCGGATCTTGGCGCTGAAGCGGCCCGACAGGAACTCGATCACGGCGTCGGCTTCGGCGCTGCCCGCTTTGTACTCGATGCCGGCGTACACGTCTTCGATGTTCTCGCGAAAGATGACGACGTCGAGCTTGCGCGGTTCTTTTACCGGGGCGGGCACACCCGCGAAATAGCGCACCGGCCGGATGCAGGCGTAGAGATCGAGGATCTGGCGCAGGGCGACGTTGAGCGAGCGAATCCCCCCACCGACGGGCGTCGTCAGCGGGCCTTTGATGGCGACGCGATGCTCGCGGATGCTGTCGAGCGTGTCCTCGGGCAGCCAGTTGCCGCTCTCATTGAATGCTTTCTCGCCCGCGAGGACCTCACGCCAGACGATGCTGCGCTTTGCGCCCGACATCTTGGTGACGGCGGCATCGAACACCTTGGAGGCGGCGCGCCAGATGTCAGGGCCGGTCCCGTCGCCTTCGATGAATGGGATGATGGGGTGGTCGGGGACGATCCAATGGCCGTCTCGAAAGTCGATCTTGGCGCCGACGGCACCACCGCGGCGGCCCTCCACCTGGGTTGGCATGGCCCCCATTCTACCACAAAAAGGCCGGCCTTTGCAGGCGAGCCTTTTCGCTGCAATTCGTCCGACATCTTGCCAGCCGATGGGAGAACCGGCGCTCAACAGGAGCCGCGCTGCCTGGCCGCGGGAGTTGCGCTCGGTCAGCGCGGAGGATCTAGAATGGAACGAGAACGAGGCGACCGCGGGGTTAATCCGCTAACACGAGGCGATGATCTGCGTCTACGTGACGACCCGGAACGGGAGCAGGTGATAATGGGTACAGGACTTATGCGACTGACGCGATACACCCGATCAAGCCTGGTCCGCACGCTCATCCTGCTCGTCATCAGCGGGTGCGGCGGGCCCGGCTCCGGCCTCATCGGCATCGCCACGACTGGTGGTGGGGGCGGCACGACCGGCGGTTCGGCCGACGTGCTGAGCTTCTTTGGTCAGCCCAGCTCGGCGACTGCGGGCCAGCTGATGGCGCCCGTGGAAGTCGGAGCGATCGATTCCGTGAGCAATCTCGACACCACGTTCACCGGCGGGATCACGATCACACTCGGCTCAAACCCCACCGGCGCCGCCCTGAGTGGAACGACCACCGTACGGGCGGCGAGCGGCGTCGCGACCTTTGGTAATCTGACGATCGACAAGCCGGGCACCTACACGCTGCAGGCCAGCGCGAGCGGCGCGACGAACGCCACCAGCTCGGCCTTCGAGATTACGACCATTACCACACCCTAAAAACGGAAGGAGCAGGGAGCTGACTCGCTCCCTGCTCCCCCCGCGTTCCCTGCTCCGTTTAGAGCCGGTAGCCCGCCAGCGTTCCCGTCGTCGTTCTCAGGAACAACATCCCCGCGATGTCGTCGACCGCGTAGACGGGTTCCCGCTCCTTGCCCAGATCCACGCGCGACCGCGGCTGCCCGCTGTCCTTGTCGATTTGCAGGAGCACGTTGCCGTTGCCGTCGGGTGAGCGCGTGAGCATGAAAACGGCGCTCGAGGATGTGAGTGACGCCTTGAAGCGCTTGCCGGCCAGCGCCGCCGCCTGGCTGGAGTAGCCCTGGAGCTGTGCCCCGCCCTGCGTGTACGCCGTGGCCAGTTGGCCGTAGATCTGTCGGGCCACGGTGTCGGACGCGGTGCGCGACGCCTGCGCGAACGCATCGCCGTACGACGATGCCGCCGCGCCATACAGCCCCGCGCGGATCGACTGCACTCGATACAGCGCGCGCAACAGTCCGGGCAATTGCGGCGCCGGATTGTAGACCTGCTGCTTGATCTGTCCGTCGCGGCCGAGCAGGACCAGGTTCTGCGCCGCGATCAGCACGATGCCGGACGGCCGCAGCTCGATCCCCGTCGGGTCCTCATCGCCCTGCATCTTGATCTCGGGGCTCAGCGCGCGATAGCTGCCGTCCTGGCGATTCACCGCATACAGGCGGTGATCGTGGTTCGCGAAGACGTAGAGCGTCGATCCCTCGATCACATGGTGCAAGCGATACCGGTCGGCCTTGTAGTCGCTCGAGCTCAGCGGCTTGCCACTCTCGATCGCGTCCTTGAACTTGGGCTGGCCGCTTGCGAGGTCGATGACGTTCACCTCCGCGTTCGTCGTTGCGTCCGGTCTCGAGATGTACAGCAGTCCGGCGGGCGTGAGCTCGACGTAATCGAGCAGGCCTTTGATCTTCACGTCCTTCTGCAAGCGCAGCGTGGCGGTCGCGACGTTCAGCACATTCACATACGTTTTGTTGTCGGCATCCACAGCGAGCACGACGGCGTCGCCTGACATCATGGCGTCGATCACGTCGCCACGCATACGCAGGGGCTTCGGCGCGATGGTCGAACCGTCGTCGTAGCGGGCGACGTTCAGGCCGGTCTGGACCACGCCATTGACGCTGCGCACGTTGCCCGTGGCCGGCGGCGGCCCCTCTGTCAGCATCACGATCCCGGCGGGATGTTGGACGATGTCCCGGATCCAGCCGTCTACGGTCGCCGGTTTTGCCCAGAGAGCCTTCCCGTCAGCAACGCTGTAGGCCATCAAGCGTTCGTCGTAGCTCACGTAGACGCGATCGCTCTTCGCGATCGACTGATAGAGGCGCACCTTGTGCGGGATGGCGCCGGAGGTCTTCATGGGCAGGCTCGCAGACCAGCGAATGGCGCCGGTCTTGGCGTCCATCGCGCGCAGGCCCATCAGCGTGTAGACGACGATCACTTCCGGTCCAGCCTGCAGCACTTCGAGTGTCGTGCCGCCTGCTGCGGTGCGCACCAATCCCTGCATCAGGCCCCCGAGTCCACCCTTCTTCGGCCCGGTTTGCTGAAACAGCGAATCACTGACCCAGCGCTGCGCCCCGGTGCTGAGATCGTACAGCGCCACGACCGGCGGTCCGGATGCGCGCCGGCCATGCACGAGCAGTGTGCCTGATTGCGGCAAGACCCGGCGCGTCACGACCTGCGTGAGATTGAGCTTGCGAGAGTCGAAGAGCACCGTGCCCGTGACGGGATCGAAGATCAGCGAGAGCCCGGGCTTGGCGGCTTCCATCAGCAGCGAGCCCTCGATCATGCGGACGCTATCGATGGGGAGGCTGCCGAGCTCGGGTTTCTGCCACGCGATTTGGCCGCGCTCGATGTCGACGCCCGCGAGCGCCGCATCCGTCGAGACGAGCAGCGCGCCGGCGGGGGTGATTTGTTGCCAGCGCAGATCGCCGGTGAAATGCAGCGTCCATGACGGCACGGATCCGACGGTGGGGTGCACTGCGGGACGCGCGGCCGACGCGATGGGGGACGCGGCCTGAAGCAGAGCGAGCAACAATGGCAGAGCCATGGGTGGCCTCCTGAGAGGCCCCCATATCCCCCTAACACCTTTTTCAGCGCAAGGGCGTGGCGCACACGCAACTGTGCACGAAGCCTCTCCAACCACCACTAGGGCGCGGGTGGCTGGCGTTTGAATCGAACCTCGAAGATGCGCTGCGTCTGGATTTTGACGCGCCGGCCGTAGCGATACGTCGTGATCCCTGTGTACGAGTCCTGGAGAGGCACGCCGGGCCCAATTTTGCGAAAACGTGTCCGCGCCCTCAAGGAGCGGACATCAGGCGACATCGATCGCTCTGGTCGCGTGAGCGATGTCACCATATAGCGCAGCTCGTACGTCGTGGGATCGAGGTACGCCGAGCCTGCCATGTCGGACGTGCTGATGCGAATTGCTGGCTCGAAGTCGATGCGCACCAACGTGTCTGCGCCGATCGTGTCCGCTCCCATCAGGCGAAAGCAGTGATTCTTGATGAAGTCCGTGTTGCCAAAATCCCGGAGGTCGCCGGTGTAGGTGACAATCACGTTCTCAGGGTTTCCCCAGGGTCCCCATGCCGGTTGGACAACACGGCCCACTTCGTAGGGACGAAAGTCGCTGCTTGAAAAGCGAATCCTCTGAACCTCCGGCTTGCCCGTGTCGCCCCGCTGATTCACCGTTCGGTCCGACACCTCGAGCATGTATTGGAATGGAAACGAGTCCGTTAATAGCTCAAAGCGCCGAGCGTTTTCCTGCAGCTGGTCGAAGACCGCGTGCAGTGCGGTGTCACTCGGCTCCGGCGGGCCGGGTTTCATGCACTGTGAGGCCGCGATGGTGACTGGTGGAAGCTCGATCGCGAGATGTCGCAGCGCGACGTGCACGATGGTCTCGCCCTCCTCCGGGATGGCGATTTGCGTGTCTACGGGTGTGTAGGCGATTTGGCGAACACTGAGCAGATATGTGCCGGGTGTGAGAGCAGAGAACGCGAATGCTCCGGACGCAGTCGTGAATTGCGGTCCGAGGCCCGGTCGCAGCTCGACGATGCTGTAACCGAGGGCCAGCCCGGTTTCCGCGCTGACGACGCTGCCGCGGAGCGAGGGTTGTTGGGAGAAAGCTTGCGCGTTCACCACCAACAGCAGCAATGCGCAAGCCGCAGGTAGCGCCGCCATGAGAGTATTCTACCTGGCAGTGACCGACCTTAGTTCAGGAGCCCGAGGGATTTTGAGACTTGCCATACGTCATCGCCAGCCGGGCGGCTGTATATGAAAGAGGATGTTAAGGAGCCGCTGTTCTTCCAAGCGCTCGGTCAATGGCTGGCCACGCCTGCGGCTGACTGCGGAGATCTGATCGGTCACGATCATGCCGGGAGGGATTTCCCGGAATCGACTCGTCGCCACGAGGGACATGAGGCCCGGAACGCCTTGGCCGGGTCGCGTGACGGTCACCACGGTGTAGCGAATGAGGTAGGTGGCGGAGTCGAGATAGGCGGATCCAGCCACATCGGTTGTTTTGATTCTGACTGCGGGCCGAAAGTCGATGCGTATAAAGCGGTCGCCTTGGATCGAGTCGCGGCCGCCGAAGCTGAAGCAGTGAGTGTCGACAAAAATCGAGTCCGCGAAATCTTCCAGCGTGGGAAGACGGATCAGGTCCTGATCCTTCCAGGGTCTGGTAATCCAGCGGCCTTCGATATCGGTCTCATAACTTGCGCGACCAACGACTTGACCCGGACGGTACCGCCATCGATCCCTGCTCTTCAGCTGCAGTGTGTCCGTAATCGAGGTTTGTTGCCCGCGCGGCAGCTCGACATCGGTGATGCGCCGCTGGACACGCAACACGTGCGGATGCTCGTCCTGCATGAGCAGCATGCGACGCGCGTTCGCTACCATCTGATCGAACACGAGGGCCAGCGTCGGTGTGATGGTGCGCTCAGGAGGCCCCGGCGTGCGGCATTCGTCGCTGCGGGCGACGGTCACCGGGGGCAGCAAGATACCTAGACGCGTGAGGTGCACGATCAGGCCGGGCTGGGACGCGAGCGGAATCGTCAGCGTCGAGTCGAATGGCCGGTATCCGATCTGGCGAACGACGAGACGGTGCGTCCCCGGTTCTACCGTGTCGATTCGGAAGCGCCCGCCCATGTCACTGAGGCGCAGCCGTCCGCGGGGGGCGAGCTCGATGATGGCATAGGGGATGGGTTCGCCAGTTTCGGCGTTGACGACAGTACCACTCAGCGAGGGGTGTTGTGCCGCGGTCAGGTATGCGCATACGAGCCAGAAAGGCATCGTCAGGTCGCGTCAGGTCGCGCTCGCCGCATCATACCCGGGGGAGCGGGATTTGGTACCCGTCCTGCACCGTCGCACCAACATGCCCGAGGAGAGAGTCGAACTCTCATGGGGTTGCCCCCGACGGATTTTGAGTCCGTTGCGTCTGCCATTCCGCCACTCGGGCCAGGTTCGCGCGGCGAAATATACCCTCAGAACGTTAGGTGCAGTTGCCGGAGAGTCTCCTCGTGCCGCGCGCCTGCCAGCGAACGCGAGATGTACACGCGTGCCCCTTCGACGGTCGCTGTCATTCCGGGAGACTGATAGAACTCGCGCAGCTGAAGGTATCGGCTCAGGGTCGGTGGCGATTGCCGCGCACAAATCGTCGCAGCCATAGTAAAAACGAATGCCCCGAGTATGGCGAGCCAGCGGCGCGTGATCGCCACGGGGCCGCAGTAATTCTTTGACAGTCATGTCGGAACGGTCTAGGTGGTTGTCCCAGACTCCCCAAGGTCCCACAGATACCCGCCGCCAAATGTTTAGCGTTCGAAAAGAAAGAGTACGAGGGACGTTCTATGCCTGCTACATCTCGTTCGCTAAAGCTGGTGCGGAAGACCGTTGTCGTCCGCGTGTCATCCTCGACAACGTCTCGGTGGTGGCGATTGGTGCTCGACACATTGCTCGTCACGCGACCCGGATCGGGGACGCTGACGCTCGAGTGAAGTGATATGGGTTTGACACCGAACGAAAACGGGGGCGCTGATGCGCCCCCGTTTTGTATGATGGTCGTCAGATGCCCCGTCGCCGGCCGTCGCCGCCGGGTCGCGGCCCGCGCTGATACCCATAGGCGCCGCGGTCGCCGCGTCGCTGCATGCGCATCTCGCTCACGCGCTGGACGAGACGCTCCCGCATCTGCTGGTACTGGGCGCGCTGCACCGGCGTGAGATAGCTCGACATCTCTTCATCCTGGTCCTGCTCGAGCCTCAGCATGTCGCCGCGACCCGAGCGCAATCCTGCAAGCAGTTTGTTCACGCTGTCCGGTTTGGCGGGAATGCCGGGACGCATCTGATCATCGAGCCCGCGCCGCCGCTCCATCTGCTGCGCCATGATGGTCCGGCGGCGGGCGCCGAACTTCTCCTGCGTGGCGCGCAGCTTCGTCGCCTGGTCGGACGTTAGCTGCAGCTCGTCCTGCACGCGATCGTTGAATCGCCTTTCAATCTCGGCGCGCAACCGGGCCGCTTGCGCGGTATCGTCGCGCTGCTGCCCGCTGTCGCGCTGCTGCGCGCCCAAACAAGGGGCAAGCAGGACGGCGAGAGTGAGCAAGCACAGGTTCTTCATTTATTATCCCTCCAGAGAGCGCAGCACGTTCCGCAGCTGCTCGTCGTTGAGTTCCCGCAGATCGCTGCTGCTATCCAGCAGCGGCGTGGTACTGCCCACGATCTCGTCGAACCGGTCGAGCACGTCCTTGAGCTGATCGGTGCTGAGATCGCCCAAATCATCCGCAACGAGATGATTGGGATGCTCATTGACATCGGGAACCGTCACCGTCTGCCGCACGATCAGTCCGCCGCCCAGCAGCACGACCACCGCGGCGGCGACTCGCATCCAGTGGACTTCGATCCACCTCCGGCGGGGCGCCGGCTGCCGGCGCAACTCCGCAACGACGGTGCGCGCGGTGGCGCCGACATCGAGCCGCTCGGCCGCCGCAGCGCCCAGGCGCTTGGCGAGGATCACGAGTTTCATGTCGTCGGTCATCCCATCATCTCCTTCAATCGCCGTACAGCGTGGTGATAATGCACCCGCGCCGCTCCCGGAGTCGTCCCCAATGCGGCGGCGATCTCCACGTAGTCGAGCCCCTGCTGCGCGCGGAGCAGAAAGACCTCGCGCTGCAAGCGGGGCAACACCTGCAATCCGGCGGCCAGTCTCGCTTCCGCCTCGGTCGCCACGGCGTGCTCGTGCGGATCACCCGCCACGTCGTGGACGCTTTCGTCGAGCGGCACCACTTTGCGTCGCCCAGCGCGCCGCCCGTAGTCTTTCAGCACGTTGCCGCCGATCGTCAGCAGCCAGGTCCGGAATTGACATTGGCCGCGAAACCGATCCACGCCGCGAAACGCGCGAATGAATGTCTCCTGCACCAGATCGTCCACCTCGGCATCAGGCGCGCCCGCACCCGACAGATAGCGGGCCAGCGCGCGGGCGTGGCGCCCGACGAGCTCGGCCGCCGCCTGCTCATCGCCCGCCTGCCATGCCGCGATGAGGCCTGTATCGCTGGCCGTCTCGGTCTGCAGCTGAGGGTGCGCCATTGATGTTCGTTGGTCAGTGGACGTGGAAAGTGATCCAATATTAAGGGTACCTTGTTTCGCCTGGAGCGGAGCGCTAGGTTGCCATTTCGAACGATCGTTCGAAAACTATGCGACCCTACGACGAGCGCCTCGACCACCTACTCGCCCGCGCCGCCCGGGTTTTTGCGGACAAGGGCTATCACCCCACGACCATGCGGGATCTGGCCGCCGCCAGCGGGATGTCGCTGGCCGGGATGTACTACTACGTCCGCGGCAAGGAAGATCTGCTCGCGCTCATTCAGGAGCGCTGTTTCACGCGGGTGCTCGAGGGCGCCCGGCAGGCGGTCGCCAAGGCGGCGGACCCGCAGGAGCGGCTCGAGGCTTTCATCAAGCACCATGTCGCCTTTTTCACGCAGCACATGGCGGAGATGAAAGTGCTGTCGCATGAGGCCTCGCCGAAGAGCGTCAGCGCCATCAAGCGGCGCTACGTCGATCTGGTGGAGGCGATTCTGAAAGAGGCGGCGCCCGATCAAAGCGCGGTCGATCGCAGCGGCGCGACGTACATCCTCTTCGGGATGATGAATTGGATCTACAACTGGTACGACCCCGCCGGCGAGATCGATCCCGATCGGCTGGCCGATCTGATGGCGAGCATCTTCCTCGGCGGCTTCGTCGAGACTCATTCGGAGGCTAAGTAATCATGGCGACCATGACTGAACCGCAGGTCAAGACCCTGGTCCAGTATCGCACTGAGGACGGGCTCGCGATTCTCGAGCTCGACGATGCCCCGGCCAATACCTACACGTACGAGATGATGCACCAGCTCGACGAAGCCATCTTGCGGGCGCGCTTCGACGACAACGTGCACGTCATCGTGCTGCGTGGCCACGGCGACAAGTTCTTCTCGGCGGGTGCCAACATCGGCATGTTGAACAAGGTGACGCCGCGCTTCAAGTATTACTTCTGTCTGCACGCCAATGAGACGCTGAACCGGTTGGAGCAGACGCCGAAGCTCACGATCGCGGCACTCAACGGACACACCGTGGGCGGTGGTCTCGAAATCGCGATGGCGTGCGATCTGCGGATCGCGAAGGAGAATGCCGGCAAGATCGGCTTGCCGGAGGTGAACCTGGGCGTCCTACCCGGGACCGGTGGCACCCAGCGTCTCGCGCGCATCGTCGGCAAGTCTCTCGCGATCGAGCTGATGGTGAAGGGCGAGCTATTCTCGTTCGATCGCGCCAAAGAGATTGGGCTGGTGAACGAGGTCTTCGACGCGAAGGACTTCTGGGACCAGATCCTGCTCTATGCGAAGCAATTCTGCCCACCCCATAAGGCGTCCAAGGCGGTCGGCCTGATCAAGCGGTCGGTGCAGTCCGGCGCCGAGGTGCCATTCGAAAGCGGGCTCGCGATCGAGCGAGAGCTGCAACAGCAGCTGTTCCAGAGCGAGGACGCCAAGGAGGGCATCGCGGCGAACCAGGAGAAGCGGATGGCGGAGTTCAAGGGGAAGTGAAGACCGACCTCTTCATTAATAACGAGTGGCGGCCGGCGACCTCGGGGAAGCGCTTCCCCGTCGAGAACCCGGCAACCGAGGAGAATCTCGCCGACGTCGCGGCGGGAGACGCGGCCGACGTCGACAACGCGGTCCGCTCGGCAAAGGCCTGTTTCGAGTCCGCGGCGTGGAAGGATCTGTCGGCGCGCAAGCGCGGCCGCATGCTCTTCAAGGCCGCCGATCTCCTGGAAGCGCGGCTCGATGAAGTCGCCCGGCTCGAAACGGCGCAGAACGGCAAGACGCTGTTCGAATCCAAGATCGAGATCGGGATGACGATCAACACCCTGCGCTACTACGCGGGCTGGGCGGACAAGATCGTGGGCGACACGCTGCCGGTCGAAGGGCCGTTCTTCACCTACACGCTGCGCGAGCCGATCGGCGTCGTCGGTGCGATCGTGCCGTGGAATTTCCCGCTCAACATCGCGAGCTGGAAATTCGCCCCTGCGCTCGCCGCCGGGTGCACCGTGGTCTTGAAGCCGGCGTCTGAAACGCCGCTGACTGCCCTGCTCTTCGCCGAGATCGCGCTCGAAGCGGGATTGCCCCCGGGCGCGTTCAACGTGGTGCCGGGCGGCGGGTCGACGGCGGGCGCGGCGCTGGTGCGCCATCCCGACGTCGACAAGATCTCGTTCACGGGCTCGACCGAAGTCGGCCGGCAGATCATGAAGATGGCCGCCGAGACCAACAAACGCGTGACACTCGAGCTGGGCGGCAAGAGTCCCAACATCATCTTCGCCGATGCCGACCTGAAATCGGCCGTACGGGGCGCGCAGACGGGGATCTTTTACGGCAAGGGCGAGGTCTGCGCCGCCGGCTCGCGACTGTTGGTCGAGAAAGCCGTACATCAGCAGGTGATCGAGCAGCTCGCCGAAGGGGCGAAGAAGATGACGCCCGGCGACCCGCTCGATAAGAACACCAGGCTGGGCGCGCTCGTCTCGAAGAAACAGCAGGAGACCGTGCTGTCCTATATCAAGAAGGGTCTCGATGAGGGCGCGCAGCTCGTCGCGGGCGGCAAGGCCGCCAAGCCCAACGGGAAGGGCTACTACGTCGAGGCAACGGTGTTCGACGCAGTCACACCCGAGATGACGATCGCGCGCGAAGAAATCTTCGGTCCCGTGCTCGCCGTGCTCACGTTCGACGACTTCGAGCAGGGCGTGCAGCTCGCGAACAACACGATCTACGGTCTCGCCGCGGGAATCTGGACCAAGGACATTCAGAAGGCGCATCGCGCCGCCAAAGCAATCCGGGCGGGCACGGTGTGGATCAACTCGTACAACTTCTACGATTCCGGCGCGCCGTTCGGCGGGTTCAAGGCTTCCGGCTTCGGACGGGATCTCGGAAGAGAAGCCCTGGACGGATACCTGGAAACGAAGACCGTCTGGGTCGCGCTGTGAGCGAAGCCTTCATCTCGGTCGCGCTGCGGACCCCCGTTGGCAAGCACGGCGGGTCGCTCGCCAATGTGCGTCCGGATGATCTGGCTGCCGTCCCGATCACGGCCGTCGTCGAGCGTTCGGGGGTGGATCCCGCTTCGATTGACGATGTGATCCTTGGCTGCGCAAACCAGGCCGGCGAAGACAACCGCAATGTTGCACGCATGGCGCTGCTACTCGCGGGACTGCCGGTCGAGGTGCCGGGCCAGACGGTGAACCGGTTGTGCGGTTCCGGGTTGCAGGCGGTGGCCAGCGCGGCCCAGGCCATCAGAGCGGGCGAAGGCGAAACGTTCATCGCGGGCGGCGTCGAGAGCATGACGCGAGCGCCGTACGTGATGCTCAAGCCCAGTGAGCCGTTCAGTCGGAAGACCCCCGAGGTTGCCGACACGACCGTCGGCTGGCGGTTCGTGAACCCACGCCTGAAGAAGGAGTGGACGATCTCGCTCGGTGAGACCGCGGAGGTCGTCGCGGCGCGCTACAAGATCAGCCGCGCCGAGCAGGATGCGTTTGCGGTCGAGAGCCAGCGGCGCGCTGAGCAGGCGCTGCGGGAATGCGTGTTTACGAATGAGCTGGTTCCCGTGCCGCTGGCGGACGGCTCGCTGTTCTCGAAGGACGAGTATCCGCGCGCGGGAACGACGCTGGATGCCGTGGCGAAGCTCAAGCCGGCATTTCGGAAGGACGGCACCGTCACCGCGGCGAGCTCGAGCGGGATCAACGATGGCGCGGCAGCACTGCTGGTGACGGGCAAGACGGGCGGTACGGCACTCGCGCGCATTGTGACAACCGCCGTCGCTGGGGTAGATCCGAGCTGCATGGGTCTCGGGCCGATCCCCGCCACGAAGAAGGCGCTCACGCGTGCCGGTCTCACGATCGATCAGATCGATCTCGTGGAGCTGAACGAGGCTTTCGCCGCCCAGGCGATCGCCTGCATCCGCGATCTCAAGCTCGATCCCAAGAAGGTGAACATCTACGGTGGTGGCATCGCGCTCGGCCATCCGCTCGGCGCGACGGGGGCGAAGCTGTTAACAACCATGGTGCACGCCTTACATCGCACGAAGTCGTCGTACGGTTTGGTAACCATGTGCATTGGAGTTGGGCAAGGTATTGCCATGATCGTCGAGCGCATCTGATGGCTGCTTACGAACGCGTGATCATCGCAATCGAGGACCACGTCGGCACGGTCACACTCAACCGGCCGGAGAAGGCGAACGCGTTCGACCCCGACATGTGCGACGAGTTGCTCGACGCGCTGCGCATGCTCGTGCGCACCGATGCCGTCCGAGTCCTTGTGCTGACCGGTGCTGGAAAGGCGTTCTGTGCCGGCGCCGACCTCGGCGTGTTGGCCACACAGGGGGAACAGCTGGTCAGGGCCGGCAAGGACGTCGTCCTCACCATTCGCAACGCTCCCCAACCCGTAATCGCCGCGGTCAACGGCGCGGCCGCCGGCGGCGGCGCCAACTTGGCCCTCGCCTGCGACTACCGCGTGGCGTCGGATCAAGCGTCGATCGGGCAGGTGTTCCACAAGCTGGGACTCATCCCCGACTGGGGAGGCAGCTACTTCCTCCCGCGACTTACGGGGATTTCGAAGGCGCTCGAGCTCGTGTGGAGTGCACGCATGGTGCCTGCTGCCGAAGCCGCTGATCTGGGCCTGTTCGATCGCGTCGTCCCGCATGCGACGCTCGCGAGCGAGGCAGCCTCGCTGGCGCAGCGTTGGGCGGCAATGGCACCCGGCGCCGTCGCGATCGCCAAACGCGCGTTGTATCAGTCCGACCGCGCCAGTCTCGAGGACATGCTCGATCTCGAAATCGCCGACCAGCAAATACTCTTTGCCACTCCCGAAGCCCGTCAACTGATGAGGAATCGCTGATGGTCCGCAAACTCCACAACTTCGACGACTGGATCGACTACTTCAAATACTGGCAGGACTCGATCGGTCTGCCGCCCGGCGCGCTGCGGACGTTCCAGTTCGACGCGAAGTTCGGCGACCCCGAAGTTGGGCACATCGAGTTCGGCCATTACAAGGGCCAGCGGAAATGGCCGACCGTCATGCACATCCCCGATCAGCGGATTCGCGACGCGCTGCTCAACCTGATCGTCTATCAGGGCGACACCGAATTCGCGTCGGTCGAGCAGCAGCGTAACCTCCTGCACCACGCGCCGTCGGACTACGATCTGCTGTCGCTGCAACGTGTCATGACCGAAGAGATGCGGCATGGCTGGCAGATGTCCTACCTGCTCTGCTCGCACTTCGGTGACGAGGGCAAGCGCGAGGCCGCGAAGCTGCTGGAGCGGCGCGCCGACGAAGGCGAGCGTCTGCTGGGCTCGTTCAACGAGATCGTCGACAACTGGCTCGACTTCTTCACCTACACGCAGTTCATCGACCGCGACGGCAAGTTCCAGCTGAAGATGTTGTCGGTTTCCGCCTTCGATCCGCTGTCGCGCTCCATGGGACCGATGCTCAAGGAGGAGTCGTACCACCTCGGCACCGGCAACAACGGGTTGCTGCGCATCGTGAAAGCCGGCAAGATGCCGCCGGACGTGATCCAGCGCTTCTTCTATAAGTGGATTCCGACGGCGTTCGACCTCTTCGGAACGGACAACTCCTCATCGGCGCACTGGGCCTACGTGTGGGGGTTGAAGGGTCGCTACGACGAGCGCGAGAGCACCGGGGAGCCCGACAAGAGCAAGCTCAATGAGCTGGCGCGTGGGCTGTATCGCCAGGAGATCGTCAAGCTCGTCGAGCGGCTGAACATGTTCATTCCGGAGCGCGAGCGGCAGCTCAAGGTCCCCGAGCTCAGGTTCAACCGGCGGATCGGCATATACGCGCATCAGCATTTCACGGTCGACGGCCAGCCGCTCGATGCCGGGAAGTATCCGGCCTATCTGGAATCGGTGCTGCCCCGGCCGGAGGATGTCGCCATCGTGCACGACATCGAAAAAGAGCCGGACTGGATCGAGCCAAAGAAGGCAGACAGCCTGCAGCAGTGAAGCCTTTGGTGATTGCCCACCGGGGCGCCTCCAGCATCGCGTTGGAGAACTCCCTGGCCGCGTTTCGCGCCGCCGCCGGGCAGGGAGCCGACGGCGTCGAGCTCGACGTGCATGCGACGCTCGACGGCGAGCTGGTGGTGCATCACGATCCGTCGATCCTCGGCCTCCCCATCGGGCAGGCACGCGCCCGCGACATCGCGGAACTACGCCTTGCGAACGGCGAACCGATTCCGACGTTGCAGCAGGCGCTCGCGGTGATCGGCCCCAAGCTCAGGGCGTTCGTCGAGGTGAAAGTGCTCGACCCGCGGTGGGACGATCGCTTGCTCGAGACGCTGGACAAGGGACCCAATCCCGCCGGGTACGCGGTGCACAGCTTTTCCTTTCAGGTCGTGCGCCGGCTCGGCGAGAAACGTCCCAGCCTGCCCCGCGGAATCCTCTCGGAAGTCGAGACGAAGTCGCCCAAGCAGACACTCGCGGACGCATCGGCGCAGACGCTATGGCAGGAGCGTTCGACGCTCGATGAGGCGCTGGTGGAGACGGTCCACGGGCTGAGCGCGAGCATCATCGCGTGGACGGTGGACAATCCGGCCGACTTGGAGAGCCTCGTGCGCTGGGGCGTGGACGGCATCTGCACGAATCATCCCGAGCGGGCACGCCGAGTGGTGGACGCGGTAGTCCGATGAGCCCCCCCGCGCCCCCCGCGCCCCGCGCCCCCCCCGTCTCTCCCACGCGCGTTGCGGTCATCGGCGCGGGGACGATGGGACACGGCATTGCGTACATCGCCGCAATGGCCGGCTGCCACGTGCGACTCACCGACGCGAGGCCGGAGTCCTTGCCGCAGGCGATGGAGAAGATCGAGGGCCTGCTCGCGGGTGGGCTGAAACGCGGCAAGCTGATGGAAGCGGACGCCGCGTCGCTGCGAGGCCGGCTACGCACCGCTGCCGCGCTCGGCGAGGCAGCCGGCGACGCCGACGTCGTCATCGAAGCGATCGTCGAGGATCTCACCGCCAAGCAGCAATTGTTTGTCGAAGTCGAGCGCGCCGCTCCGACAGGTGCGCTGCTCGCGTCCAACACGTCGTCGCTCTCGATCGGCCAGATCGCGTCCGTGATGACACAGCCGGCGCGTCTCGTGGGCATGCACTTCTTCAACCCCGTCCACGTCATGAAGCTCGTCGAAGTCGTGACGCACGGGCCGGACAGCCTGCCTGAAGCGGAACGCGCGGTGGAGCTCGCCAAAAAACTCGGCAAAGAGCCCATCGTGGTGCGCGATTCGCCGGGATTTGCGTCGAGCCGGTTGGGCGTCGTACTGGGCCTCGAGGCGATGCGGATGCTCGAACAGGGCGTGGCGAGTGCGGAGGATATCGACAAGGCGATGGAGCTGGGCTACAACCATCCGATGGGTCCGCTCAAGCTCAGCGATCAGATTGGTCTCGACGTGCGCCTCGCGATCGCGGAGTATCTGCATGCGACGCTCGGGAGATCGCAATACGAGCCGCCCAGGATCCTGCGCGAGAAGGTCAAAAAGGGGGAATTGGGGAGGAAGTCGGGAAAGGGGTTCTACACCTGGAGCGACTGAGTCGCATCACCGACGTCCACATCCATATCCAGCCGTGGCGCGACCTCAAGCCTCAAGTGCAGCAGGCGATGCGCAAGGGGAAAGAGGATCACTGGGATTTTCTCATTTCCTTGATGGACGATCCGCGCGCGCTGCTCGAGGTCATGGACCGCTCGGGCGTGTGGCGGGTCGGCCTCGTCAATTATCCGAGCCCCGACATCATGGGCTTCGACGATTCGACCAACACCTTTGCGGCGCACTACGCGCGCGCCAACCCGGAGCGACTGCTGCCGTACGGCGGCGTGCACGCGCGCTACACCCGCGATCCCGCCGGTGATGTGGACCGGCTGGTCGATCTGGGCATCCGGTTGCTCAAGATTCATCCGCCGCACCAGAACTTCCCGGCGAACGCGTACACCGATGGTCTCGGCGCGCTCGGCAAGATCTACCGGCGCTGCGAAGAGCGCGGGCTGCCGGTCATGATTCACACTGGCACGTCGATTTTTCCCGGGGCGCGATCCAAGTGGGGCAATCCACTCGAGCTCGACGATGTCGCCATCGATTTCCCGGATCTGCAGCTCGTGATGGCGCATGGGGGCCGGCCCCTGTACATGGATGAGGCGTTCTTTATCCTGCGGCGTCATGGCCGGGTCAGGCTCGACGTGTCCGGCATTCCGCCAGCGAAATTGCTGGAGTACTTTCCCCGCCTGACCGAAATCGTGGATCGCGTGTTGTGGGGCACGGACTGGCCCAGCCCTGGCGTGAAGGACCTGCGCCAGAACATCGATCAATTCCTGGCGTTGCCGCTCGCCGAGACGCAGCGCCGCGCCATCCTCGAAACCAACGCGCTCAAGCTCTTTCCCGCGGAGACCTGATGCGAAGACTCTTGCTGTGGTCGGTGCTCATCCCAGCTTCGTTGTCAGGGCAAGCAGGAAAGATCACTTTCGAGCAGTTCGCGCTCCCCAACGGACTCCACGTCATGTACTCCGAGGATCACTCGACCCCCATCGTGACGGTCGATGTGTGGTACGAGGTGGGCTCGCGCAACGAGCGCGCCGGCCGCTCGGGCTTCGCGCACCTCTTCGAGCACATGATGTTCGAAGGGTCGGCGCACGTGAAGAAATCGGAGCACGGGCAGCTGGTGGAGCGCGCAGGGGGCACCTACAACGGCGGCACCGCTGAGGATCGCACCAATTACTTCGAGACGGTCCCGTCGAACCGGCTGAACCTGGCGCTGTGGCTCGAGGCCGACCGCATGCGCTCGCTCGCCATCACGAAAGACAACTTCGACAACCAGCGGCAGGCGGTGAAAGAAGAGCGCCGCTTGCGCGTCGACAATCAACCCTATGCGGCTGCGTTCTCCGATGGCCTGACGTGGCCGTTCGACAGCTCGAGTTGCTTCCCGTACGCCCACACCGTCATCGGGTCGATGGCCGATCTCGATGCGGCGAAGGTTCCGGACGTACAAGCCTTTTTCGACACCTACTACGCCCCGAACAACGCGACGCTCGTCGTTGTCGGCGACTTCAACGCCGCGGAGCTGCGCCACCTGGTCAATCAGGATTTCGCGGGCGTCCCCAGCCACGCCGCACCCGAGTCGCCGCGTTGCAACGCGAGCCCGACGGGCAAGAATCCGCTGCGGCGGGAAGTTCGCGACCAGAAGGCGAACCTCGATCTCGTCATGCGCCTGTACCGGATACCGGAGCATCGCAGTCCCGATACGCCCGCGCTCGAAATCCTGAATCTCATTGTGGGTGAGGGAGAGAGCTCCCGGCTGAACGTCGCAGTGGTGCGGCGTGAAAAGGCGGCGGTCGCGACCGGCGGCATCCTGAATCCGTACGGCTCACGCAACGGGCCGGGCGTCTGGGCGGCGTACGGCATCGTCAATCAGGGCGTCTCGGCGGATCGCCTGGACAGCCTCCTCGCGATCCAGCTGGACAGCATCCGCGAGAATGGGATCACCCCGGCCGAGCTCGAGAAGGCGAAGAACATGTTGCGTGCCGGCTTCATCGCGAACCGTGAGACCACGTTCGGAAAGGCGGAAGAGCTGCACCACTATCGCACCTTCCACACGTCAATCGACGAGATCAACACCGATCTGGATAAACTTCTCGCGGTGACGAGCGACGATGTGAAGCGCGTCGCCAGCACCTACCTCGCTCCCGGCAATTTGACGCTCGTGATTGTCCGTGCGGGCGCGGGTCCGTCGACCGGAGGCCGGCAGTGAGGCCGCGCCTCTTGAGTATCGTGGCGCCGCTGCTCGTGAGCGCGCCGCTCGCGGCGCAGGAGCCGTTCCCCACGTCGCCGCCCGTCGCGGTCCGGCTGCGTCCGGTGCAGTTCCCGCCGTTCCGCGAGGTCGCGTTGCCCAACGGCATGACGCTGTTGCTCGTCGAGAATCACGAGCAGCCGACGCTCTCTCTTAGCCTGAGCTTCCGCGCCGGCACGTACTACGATCCCCCCGGGAAAGAGGGATTGTCGGCGATGGTCGCGGAGCTGCTCACGAAAGGAACGCCGACCCGAGACGCCGAGCAGCTCGCGGCGGAGATCGAAGGCGTCGGTGGCACCATCAGCGCCTCGTCGGGCGACGATTTTCTCACCATCTCGACCGACGGGCTGAGCGATCACGCCGATCTCGCGTTCGCCCTGCTGGGCGACGTTGCGCGCCGGGCGACGTTCCCCGACCCGGAGCTGGAGCTGGCGCGCACCCGCTTCCTCTCCGCGCTGGCAGTCGAGCTGTCGCAAGCCGAGAACGTTGCGACGCGCGCCTTCCAGCGCGAGGTGTACGGGCGCAATCCGTACGGCCGCAATACGAGTGCCGAGTCGTTCAAGGCCATCACGCGCACCGACGTCGTCAACTTCGCCGGACGTCGGATTCGGCCGGGTGGCGCGCTGCTGGTCGTCGCCGGCGAGATCACCCTGCCCAAGGCCCAGGAGCTCGCGAACCGCGCGTTCGGAACCTGGAGCGGCGCCGCCGCGGCCACTCCGGCCGCCCTGGCTCCCCCGACAAAGCGGAGCACCGATATCCTGCTGGTGAATCGACCGGGTTCGGTGCAGGCCAACATCGTGATCGGCAACACAACCTTCCTGCCGACCGATACCGGCTACTATCCCGCGCGCATCGCCACGCACGTGCTGGGCGGTGGCTCGGACTCCCGGCTGTTCACGATCCTGCGCGAGCAGAAGAGCTGGACCTACGGCTCCTACGCCGCGCTGCGCCGCTATCGGGGGCTCGGCTACTGGAACGCGACGTTCGAAGGTCGCACCGAGGTCGCGGACAGTGCGCTCGCCGAGCTGTTGCACCAGATCGATCGGGTTCGCACCGAGCTGATTCCGGACAGCGAGCTCACTGCCGCCAAGGGATTCCTGGTCGGCTCCTTCCCGCTCACGATCGAGACGCCGCGCCAGATCGCGCAGGTCGTGACGAGCGCGCGACTGCTGGGACTGGGATCGGATTACTTGCAGCGCTATCGCGACCGTTTGGCGGCCGTGAGCGCGACGCGGGCGCGGGCCGCTGCGCAGCGCACCTACAAGCGGACCGCGCTCACGATCGTCGTCGTGGGCGACGCGAAGGTGCTGTATGACAAGCTGAAGGCCATCGCGCCCGTGCGGCTGGTGGACATCGCGGGCAATGCCCTTGATCCCGCCGACCTCAATCCGACGGCTGCTGCGGTCGTGTTCGATCCCACTCAAGTGGTCGCCCAGCGCGATAGCTTACAGGCACTGGTCCAGGGCAACGTGGCGGGATCGCAGGTCTACAGCATCGATGTCGCGGGCGATTCGATCGTCTACAGCGAAGTGACCACGATCGCCATGGCCGGGTTGCAGCAGCGCTCGACCGTGGTACTGAATCCGGACTTGACGATGCGTCGCAGCGATCAGACCGGAACGGTGCAAGGCCAACAGACCACCACCCACCTCGACTACAGCGGCGGACGCGTGAAGGGCTCGGCGATGGCGCCGCAGCCAAGCGGTACGCCCAAGTCGTTCACGATCGATACGGCGCTCGCCGCCGGGACGATCGACGACAACGCTCTGCAGCTGGCGCTCCTAGCGCTGCCGCTCGAGCGGGGAAAAATGTTCAATCTGAATGTCTTCTCGTCGGGTGAAGGGACGACCAAGATCGTCAATGTCAAAGTGGCCGGGGTTGAGCAGGTTCAGGTCCCGGCCGGGACCTTCCCTGCGTTCCGGCTGGAGCTGTCGGGGATGCAATTGCCGGTCGTGATGTACGTCTCGCAGCAAGGGCCGCGGCGGCTGATTCGCATCGCGCCGACCGGCGCGCCGGTTGTATTTGAACTCGTGAAATAGGAGATCTCGTATGCGCCAGTTGTCGGCCGTCCTGGGACTCATCGTGCTCGCGACCGCGTGCGCGTCGGGCGCAGCCAAGACGGCTCCCTCAACGGCACCCGCGCCGAAACCTGCAGCTCAGGACACGGGCAGGGCGGCTGCCGTCGCGACACCATACCCATCGACCTACCAGCGGCACCCCAACCCGCCGGTGCTGATCCGCAACGCGACGATCATGACGGCGACGGGCCAGGAGATTCAGGGGGGCTCGATCCTCTTCCGCGACGGCCGGATCGTCGCGGTCGGCACGACTGTCCAGGCGCCGAGTGACGCCACAGTCGTGGATGGCACAGGCAAATGGGTCACACCGGGTGTGATCGATACCCACTCCCACATCGGCGTCTACGCAGCGCCGGGCACGTTTGCGGAATCCGATGGGAACGAGGCGACGAGTCCGGTCACGGCGGAGGTGTGGGCGGAGCATTCATTCTGGCCGCAGGACCCACAGATCCCGCTCGCCATCGCCGGCGGCGTGACGACGATTCAGGCGCTGCCCGGATCGGCGAATCTGATCGGCGGACGCAGTGCCGTGCTCAAGCTCATCCCCGCGCGCTCGGTGCAGGACATGAAGTTCCCCGGCGCGCGCTACGGTTTGAAGATGGCGTGCGGTGAGAATCCCAAGCGCGTCTACGGCCAACGCGGCGGTCCCTCCACGCGCATGGGCAACATGGCCGGCTACCGCGCCGCGTTCATTCAGGCGGAGGCGTATCGCCGCAAGTGGGACAAGTGGAACAAGGACCACCAGGGCGATCCGCCGGATCGCAGTCTCCGCAACGAGTCCTTGGCCGAGGTGCTGCGCGGCAACATCTACGTGCAGAACCATTGTTATCGCGCGGACGAGATGATGCAGATGCTGGATCTCGCGCACGAGTTCGGCTTCAAGATCCGTTCATTCCACCACGCGGTGGAGGCGTACAAGATCGCCGACGTCCTCGCCCGCGAGGGAACGGCGGTATCGATCTGGTCCGATTGGTGGGGCTTCAAGGAAGAAGCGATGGATGGGATCTACGAGAACGCCGCGCTCGTGCAACAGGCGGGCGGGCGGGTCGTGATCCACTCCGACGATCCGGGTGGCATCCAGCGCCTGAATCAAGAGGCCGCGAAGGCCATGTATCACGGCCGGCGCGCCGGGATTCCGATCACGCGCGATCAAGCAGTGCGCTGGTTCACGGCGAACCCGGCGTGGGTGCTGGGTGTGGACAGCATCGTGGGCACGCTCGAAGCGGGAAAGATGGCCGACGTCGTGTTGTGGTCTGCCGACCCCCTGTCGGTGTACGCACAGGCGGTGCAGGTCTATAACGACGGCTGGCTCGTGTACGACCGCAACGATCCCGCGCATCAGCCAAAGACCGATTTCATGCTGGGGCAACCATGATTGCGTTTCTACTCGCTCAGACGATCGCGATCACCGGGGGAACCGTGTACCCGGTGTCCGGTCCGAAAATCGACAACGCCACGGTGCTGATTCGTGACGGACGCATCGCCGCCGTCGGAGCCACCGTGGCCGTGCCGGCTGGCGCGACCCGCATCGATGCGTCGGGGAAGTGGGTCACGCCGGGGCTGATTGACGGCGCTGGTCAGATGGGACTGCGCGAGATCGGCGCGGTCCAGAATACCAATGAAGCGACGTTGCGCGGCAACGATGTGGCTGCCGCGTTCAATGTGCTCGAAGGCATCAACCCGGCCTCGACGCTGATTCCGGTGAACCGCGTGGAAGGCGTCACAACAACCCTCGCCGTGCCCGGCGGCAGCCTGATCTTCGGGCAGGCGGCCTTGATTGATCTCGATGGAGCGACGATCGAGGTGATGCGCGTGAAGTCGCCCGCGGCGATGGTGGCCGATCTCAGCGAGGGCGCGAAGGACGCAGGCGGCGGCTCGCGCGCCGGCGTTGCGCAACGCTTGCGCCGTGTGTTCAACGACGCACTCGAGTATTCGCGTCGCAAAAACGACTACTCGCGCGCGCAAATGCAGCAGCTCTCCGCGAGCGCTGCCGATCTCGAAGCTTTGCTGCCGGTGCTGCGCGGCCAGCTGCCGCTCATTACGATCGCCAACCGGCGCAGCGACATCGAGACCGCGCTGCGAATCGGCAAGGAGTACAAGCTGAAGCTGATTCTCGCCGGAGCGGCCGAGGGATGGATGATTCCGAATGACATCGCGGCGGCTGGGGTGCCCGTGTTGGTCGAGCCGCTCGACAACATTCCCACCTACGACGCGCTCGGCATCCGCTACGAGAACGCGGCTCTCATGACGAAGGGTGGCGTGAAGGTGGCGTTGATGGAGACCGCGACGGAGAACACGCGGGATCTGCGGCAGGAGGCCGGCAACGCGGTGGCCACCGGCATGACATGGGAGCAGGCACTCCGCGCGGTCACGTTGACGCCAGCCGAGGCGCTCGGCGTCGCGGATCGATATGGGTCGTTAGAGGTCGGAAAGGTCGCGAACGTGGTGGTGTGGAGTGGCGATCCGTTTGAGTTTTCGACAGGAGTCGAGCACGTCTTCATCCGAGGGCGAGAGATTCCGCTGCGAAGCCGTCAAACTGAGCTCCTCGAGAGGTATCGGACCCTGCCGCCGAAATACTAGGCGTCCCCCCGCCATCCCCTACCCGGACACAAACGCGGTCGAGATCAGTGATCTCGACCGCTAGTTTTTCTCGTCTAACATGGCGCGGAGCAACCTAGTTCTTCGACGTCTCTCCCGCTGCTACCGGATACACGCTCACCTGCATCCGCTTCTTGTTCTTATGCTCGAACTTTACCTGGCCGTCGACCGTGGTGAACAGCGAGTCATCGGAGGCGCGGCGCACGTTGCGGCCCGGGTGAAACTTGGTCCCCCGCTGGCGCACGATGATGCTGCCCGCAGTGACGAATTCGCCACCGAAGCGCTTCACGCCGAGGTATTTCGGATTCGAGTCGCGCCCGTTGCGCGAAGAGCCGACGCCTTTCTTATGAGCCATGCTATCCTCAGCCGACCTTCACGTCGGCAATCTTGATCTCGGTGAAGTCCTGCCGATGCCCTGCTTTGCGTCGGTAGCCGCTGCGTCGAGCGAACCGGAAGATCCGAATCTTCTTGCCCTTGCCGTGCCGCACCACTTCGGCGGTCACTTTGGCGCCTTTGACTTTGGGGGCTCCCGTCTGGACGGTCTTGCCATCACTCGCGAGGAGCACTTGATCGAACGAGACTTCGTCCCCTGGCTTCGCAGCGAGCAGCGGGACCTTGATCGTCACACCGGGCTCGGCGCGGAATTGGCAGCCACCGGTGGTGAAGATTGCGTATGACATAGGGCGCGGAACCTAAATGGACACTTGGGCTTAGTCAAGCGACAGCGTACTGCTCCGTCACATCGCGTCCCGCCGGGCGCGCCATCATCCGGAACTCATCGAGCCGCATCATCGGATCGTCCCGCACCTCGAGCTCGAGCCCCGTCTGCTTCTCCAGTTGCCGCAGGAAGTTAGGCTCCTGCTCCACGAGGTACAGCGCGACTTCGGGATGCAGGCGAACCGACAACTGCCGTTCCTTGTGATCGGCGCCTGCCCGCTTGAGCGACCGCTCCATGCGCCGCACCACGACTTCGGGCCGGAACACTCGGCCGGTGCCCGTGCAAGTCGGGCACTCCGTCGTCATCGACTGCCAGAGCGACGGCCGAACACGCTGCCGCGTCATCTCGATCAGTCCCAGCTCGGACACCGCGAACGCGCGCGTCCGCGCCCGGTCTCGGCCGAGGTGCGTGCGCAGCTCCTGCAGCACCTTGTCGCGATTCGACTTGGTTTCCATGTCGATGAAGTCGACCACGATGATCCCGCCGATGTCCCGCAGCCGGAGCTGGCGTGCGACTTCGCGCGCTGCCTCGAGGTTGGTCCGCAGGATCGTGCTCTCCGGGTCGCGCTTGCCAGTGTAGCGTCCGGTGTTCACGTCGATCGAGATCAAGGCCTCGGTTGGCTGGATGATGAGGTAGCCGCCCGTCGGAAGATCCACTCGCTGCTTGAAGAGATTCCGGATCTCCGCTTCGATGTCGTACGCATCGAACAGCGGGGTCTCGTCGTGGTGCACCTTCACCTTGGGCAGGAGCTCGGGATCGATCTGCTTCAGATACTGCTCCACGTCGTTGTAGAGCAGCTTTGAGTCGACGAGCAGCAGATCGACCGTGTCCGACAGCAGATCACGCACGATTCCCCGGGTGAGGCTGGTCTCGCGCTGGACCAGCTGGGGCGCGCGACCCGACGAGGCCTTGCGCTTGATCTTCTTCCACAGCCCCAGCAGGTGGTCGATCTCCCGCTTGCAGCTGGCCTCGGTCAGGTCGTCGGCGACGGTGCGAATGATCCAGCCGCCCGAATCGGCGGGGACGAGCTTCGTGACCATGTCACGCAGCTTGGCGCGTTGCTCACGAGCTTCGATCTTGCGGGAGACACCGACCTTGGATGCGAACGGCATGTAGACCAGGAAGCGGCCTGCAAGCGAGACCTGCGCGGTGACGCGCGGCCCTTTTGTGCCGATGGCTTCTTTGATGACTTGAACGAGCTTGGTCTGACCGCGCTTCAGCTCTTCGGCGATGTTGGGGGCCGGACGGCGGCGAGACCGGGGAGGGCCCCCGCCCCGGCGAGTTGCGACGGCCTTCCCGTCTCCTCCTCCATTGCCATTCCCGTTCCCGTTTTCCTCGTCGGCGTCGTCAGCCTCACCCACACGCTCTTCGGGGTCTTCGTCTTCGTCCGCCTCGATTAGATCGGAAGCGTGCAGGAAGGCGCTCTTTTCGGCGCCGATGTCCACGAAGGCGGCCTGGATGCCGGGTAAGACGGCTTCGACTTTGCCGACATAGATGTCGCCAACCGAACGGTGGGAATCAGGGCGGTCGACCAGGAGCTCAACAAGACGGTCGTCCTCGAGAATGGCCACGCGGGTTTCCCGCTGGCTTCCACTTATCAAAATCTCGCGCTTCAAAGCAGTGACCCTCGCGCCCCTCAGGGAAGCACCCGGAGGGAAGCCTGTGGTTGTCCCAGCAATAGTCCAACGAGCCCGGTGGTATGGGCAGGGAAATGCGATTGGGTAGGCGGCTGAGTGACGCCAAGAACCAATTCATGACGGTAAAACTAGGATGAGACGAGACTTAGGTCAATCTATCAGACTGCCCAGCAGCTGCCGGGCGATGACAATCCGCTGAATCTCGCTCGTTCCTTCCCCGATTTCACAGATCTTGGCGTCGCGCATCATGCGCTCGACCGGGTACTCCGTGGTGTAGCCGTAGCCCCCGTGGAGTTGGACGGCCTTCGTCGTCGCCCGCATACCCAGCTCCGAGGCGTACAGTTTGGCCATCGCCGCTTCCTTTTTGAACGGGTGGCCATGCTGTTTCAACCAGGCGGCATGATAAACCAGTTGCTTGGCGGCCTCGATCTCCGTCGCCATGTCCGCGAGCGCGAAATGCACGCCCTGGAAGCTGGCGATCGGCCGGCCGAACTGTTTGCGGGTGGACGTGTAGGTGAGGCACTCCTCCAGAGCGCCTTCCGCCAGGCCGAGCGCGAGCGCCGCGATGCCGATGCGACCGCCGTCGAGGGTGTGCAGGAACTGACGGAACCCGTTGTTCACGGTCCCCAGAACGTTCTCCTTGGGCACGATCGCGTCCTGCAAGATCAGCTCGCGCGTGTCGGACGCCCGCCAGCCGAGCTTGTCCTCCTTCTTCCCAGACAGGACGCCCCGGTTCTTGGGCAGCTCGCTCGCCGCGGCATGCCCAGTCCCGACGCGCAATGTTTCCTCGAGGTCGCAGGTGTCCTTGGTGACGATGAACGCGGTGATGCCCTGGGTGCGTTTGGCGGATGTGTCGGTCCGGGCGGTAACGCAGAAGATCTCCCCGACGCCGGCGTGCGTGATGAAGATCTTCGATCCATTCAGGACGTAGTGATCGCCCCGATCGACCGCCGTCGTCCTGGTGCCGCCCGCGTCGGAGCCGGCGCCGGGCTCGGTGAGCCCGAAGCCGCCAAGCACCTTGCCGGTTGCCAGGAACGGCACGAACCGCCGTTTCTGCTCTTCGGTGCCGAAATCCATGATCGGCGACGTGGCGAGCGTGGTATGGGCACTGACCGTGATCGCGTGACTGGCGTCGACCTTGGCGAGCTCGTGGATGACCGTGATGTACGACAGGTAGTCCATTCCGGAGCCCCCCAGCTCCTCCGGCCACGGAATCCCGAACAGCCCCAGCTCGGCCATCTGCTTGACATTGTCCCAGGGGAAGCGGCTGTCGAGATCGTACTGGCGGGCGGTGGGCTTTACGACGTTCTTGGCGAAATCGCGGACCATCTCGCGGACCTGGAGATGATGGTCGCTGAAGTAGAGCGAATCATGCATGACTGAAATATGATCAGGGCTCGCCGAAGTACTCCAGTATCAATTGGCGATGATTTGTCCGAGACTCGACATAGTCTTTCATCACGGGATCGATGTTCCCCCATGCAAAGTCCTGGGGCCGCCAGAGAATGAGGCAGTCAGCTAGGTCGCCGTCCCTGCCGGCCCTGCCCGCCTCTTGATAGTAGGCCTCGAGGGTCGGCGGCGGACCCCAGTGAAGCACCTGACGCACATCCGGCTTGTCGATCCCCATGCCGAATGCACTCGTGGCCACGATGACATGGATGCGATCAGCCAGAAAGGCGCGCAGCACTCCCCGCCGGACCCCCGCGCTCAGACCCGCGTGGTACGGGGCGGCCCGAATGCTCGTCCGGAGCAGTGCACGCGTCACGAGCTCGGTGAGCCGGCGTGTGGGCGTGTAGATGAGTGAGGCGCCGGATCCGTCTTTCACCCGCTGTCGGATCACGGCGAACCGCTCGCGATCATCGCGGATGGGGCGCGTCGCAAACGCCAGGTTCGGCCGGTCGAACGATGTGACGATGACTGCCGCGTCCGGCATCCGCAGCACGCGTAAGATGTCGGCACGGGTGGCTGGTGTTGCGCTCCCCGTCAGCGCGATCGTCGTCGGATGCCCGAGGCGCGCGCGATAGACGCCGATGCGGCGATAGAGAGGACGAAACTCGCTGCCCCACTCCGTGATGCAGTGCGCTTCATCGATCGCAAGGAGGGCCAGTCTGGTCTGCGCGGCGCACAACCTGCCCGTCAGCGACGGCAGCCGCTCGGGCGCGCAATACAGCAGCGACACCTGACCGCTGGTGGCGGCGTCCAACACCGCGCGGCGCCGGGAGGGGTCGAGCTGGCTGTTCACATACGCCGCCGCGATGCCGCGGCGCCGCAGCCCGCCCACCTGATCCTGCATCAATGAGATGAGCGGCGAGACGACGACCGTGAGGCCTGCACCCATCAGCGCGGGGACTTGATAGCACAGCGACTTCCCCGCCCCCGTGGGCAGCACGGCCAGGACGTTGCGGCCGCCGAGCAGCGGGCCGAGTACTTTGAGCTGATGCACGCGGAAACGCGGGTGACCGAACCGCTCGCGTAAGACTCTGCGCGCAGCGTCGAGACTCCCCCCCCCCGTAAACGTCGGCACGTCGCATGAGATACCATCCTCGACGCGTGCCCCCCTACCCCAAAAGCGCGAGGACGGTCACGTTTACGCCTCATGGACACTCTCAAGACCCTAATCCCTGTGACTTTGCTGATGAGTTCTACGCTCAACGCGCAGTCGATCACCTACCCACCGGCTCGCAAGGGCGACGTGGTGGATGACTACCACGGCACCAAAGTCGGCGATCCCTACCGCTGGCTGGAGGATGTCGACTCCCCGGAGACCAGGAGCTGGGTGGAAGCCGAGAACCGCGTCACGTTCGCCTACCTGCAGCAGATTCCCGAGCGCGAGCGCATTCGGACCCGGCTGACACAGCTCTGGGATTATCCCAAGTACGGGGCGCCGTTCAAGAAAGGCGGCCGCTACTTCTTCTTCAAGAACGCGGGCCTCCAGAACCAGGCGGTCTTATACAAGCAGAACTCGCTGACCGCCCAGCCTGAGGTCCTGCTCGATCCGAACACGTTGTCGCCGGATGGGACGGTCGCGCTCTCGACGCTCGCACTCGCCGAAGACGGCGGCACCATGGTGTACGGGACCTCCGGAAGCGGGTCCGACTGGCAGGAATTCCGTGTCCGCGACGTGGCGACGGGGAAGGATCGCCCCGATCACTTGAAGTGGATCAAATTCTCGGGCGCGGCGTGGACCTACGATGGCGCCGGCTTTTTCTACAGCCGCTACCCCGAGCCCGCCGCGGGTGCCGATCCGCTGCTCGAAGTGAATCGCAACCAGAAAGTCTATTACCACCGGCTGGGCACCGATCAGTCGGCGGATCGTCTCGTGTACGAGCGGCCCGATCATCCCGACTGGGGATTCGGCGTCGAAGTCAGCGCCGACGGGCGCTACGCCGTCTACCAGGTGTGGTTGGGCACCGACCGGCGGAACCGCGTCTACTACCAGGACCTCGGCGACGCGAAACGGCCGAAGCTCGACGCGCCGGTCGTGCGGCTGCTCGACGATTTCGACGCGTCGTACGGGTTTCTCGGCAACGATGGACCGGTTTTCTATTTCCAGACCGATCACACCGCCCCGCGAGGACGTGTGATCGCCGTCGATACACGGCACCCGGAGCAGACCACGTGGCGCGAGATCGTGGCGCAGGCGCCCGACGTGCTCGAAGGGTCGCAGATCATTCATGACACGTTCGTCCTGCGTTATCTCCACGACGCCGCATCACAGCTGAAGCTGTTCACGCTCGACGGCAAGCCGATGGGCGATGTCGCGCTGCCGACGCTCGGCTCGATCGCGCAGGTGACCGGCGAGCGGCGTGACACCGAGATGTTCTACGCCTTTACGTCGTTCCTGTATCCGACGACGATTTTCCGGCATGACTTCGCGACCGGCCGCTCGACCGTCTTCAAGGCGCCCGAGATTGCGTTCGATCCATCCCCCTACGAGACGATTCAGGTCTTCTACCGCAGCAAGGACGGCACCCGGGCGCCGCTGTTCCTGACGTACAAGAAGGGACTCAAGAAAGACGGGTCGAACCCCACGTACCTCTATGCCTACGGCGGGTTCAACATCAACATGACGCCAGGATTTTCGATTGGCGTGCTGGACTGGCTGGAGATGGGTGGGGTGTACGCGCAGGCGGTGCTGCGTGGCGGCTCCGAGTACGGCGAGGAGTGGCACCAGGCGGGGATGCTCGACCGCAAGCAGAATGTGTTCGACGACTTCATCGCGGCAGCCGAATACCTGATCGCCGAAGGTTACACGTCAACGCCGAAGCTGGCGATCGGTGGCGGCTCGAATGGCGGGTTGCTCATCGGTGCGGTGCTGAACCAGCGGCCCGACCTGTTCGGGGCCGCGCTCCCCGCGGTCGGTGTCATGGACATGCTGCGCTTTCACAAGTTCACGATCGGCTGGGCGTGGGTCACGGAGTACGGTTCGGCGGATAGCGTCGGGCAATTCCCCTTCCTCTACAAGTACTCGCCGCTGCACAACATGAAGCCGGGAACACGCTACCCGCCGGTCCTGATCACTACGGCCGATCACGACGACCGAGTGGTCCCCGGACATTCGTTCAAGTACACGGCGGCCCTGCAGGCGACGCAGGGGGGGCCGGCGCCCGTGCTGATTCGCATCGAGACGAAGGCCGGTCACGGCGCGGGGAAGCCCACCGCGAAAATCATCGAGGAACAGACCGATCGCTGGGCGTTCCTCGTTCACAATCTGCACATGCAGCTGCCCGTCGCGCCGCCGGCGACTCAGGCGCCGCGGCCCTAGGAGGCGACGGATCTAGCTCGAATCTTTCCAGTCGATGGGAAAGGCGCGGCCACACTCGTTGCATTTCGCGTCCTTCATGCCTTCCGGGACGACCGCGCGGGCGGCGCAGCCCGGACACACGAGGTGCGGTTGCCGTACCACACTCCACGCCTTGGGCCGCTCGCCGCGGATGTCGAGGTCCTTCTTCTCGACGCGAATCTCGACGTGGTGCACGTCCACCACGACGTAGTCTTTCGCGGTGTCTTCGACGACGCGGTACCACGCGCCGCGACGCAGGCCCTGCCCTTCCGCTCGATCACCGCGACTGCGTGCCCACCCGATGTCAGCCATGCTTCCCCCGTACGAGGACGAGAATCGCAGCCTGCGGCACGACGAGGTACGTCTTTCCCTCGAACGTGATTTCGACGGCAGCTTTGCGAAAGAACAACGCGTAATCGCCCATCTCGGCCTGCATCGGCAGGTACTTCACGTCTGGTCCGTGAATCTTCCACGGCTCCTCATCCATGCTCGCGGGCTCGGCCATCGGCGTGCCGGGGCCGGTTGCAATGATGCGACCGCCCTGCACCTGCCGGCCTTCGATCGCGGAGGGTGGCAAGAAGAGTCCCACGTTGGTACGCTCTTCCCCCTCTTCGGGGGCGATGAGCACACGATCGCCGACGACGATCAAACGTTTCTGGTCATCCGACACACCGAGATGAGTAGCGCCGTTTGGGCGTTTTGCGCAAGTCGCAGCGTGCCAGTGACCTCCATCACGCTCCCTTTTCTTGACTTGTCCGAGCAGGTTTTATAACAATGTGCCCGCCGACCACCCCTCTCCGGAGCGCCTATGCAAGACGTCGCCGCACAAAGCCAACAGTGGAGTTTCGTGCTCCAACAGCTCGTACAATGGGTGGTGTCTGGAGTGGCGTGGATCGTTCCGTTCCAGAGCAACGTGTTCGCGAACGTGCTCCGGGGCCAGACGTTCTGGGAGCTCGCCGGTAGCTCGGTGCTGCTGATGCTGCCCGCGGCCGTGTTCGTCGCGGGGATCTGGGGCACGATGGTGTCGCTGTACACGATCCCCTTCCGCCTGGGACGCTCGGTCACCCTGCTGCAATCCGTCGCGCTGGCGTGGTGGGACGCGCTCCGCATGGTCTGGTTCTACTGGGCGGGTCTGGTGCGCTTCCTGATCGTACTCGTCGGCTGGGTCTGGGGCCTGATCAAGTTGACCGGGAGGGTCATCGTCGGCACGCTGAAAGGTGCGATCACGTCACCGCTCGCCATGCTCGACGCGACGTCGCGCCGTCCGGGCGTTCCGTGGCCCGCGTTCTTCATGCTGGTGTTCTGGTCGATGATCGAGGCCACAATATTCACCTTCACGCTGAAGCCTACGGCGAGCGAGTTGCTCGGCGAGCTCACCGGCTACGAGGTCAACGGGTTTGCGTTCATCATGTTGCTTTGGCTGTTCCTGTGGGTTCTGGTCGCGGGCAGCTTCGCCTGCATTCAGGTTTTGAACGAAGCCATCAAGAGCAAAAAGTACGGGCAGATTATCTCGATGGTGGCCATCGAAATCGCCGTGGCGATGTTCGAGGTGCTGTTCCTGTATCGCGAGCTGGTCGACGCCATGACGCCGTGGCTCGCGCAGCAGGGCGTTCAGCTCACAGCCCTTGAGACGATCGGACTCGCGTTCTTCGCCTGGGTGGGCGTGCGCGGCATGACGTGGTTCCTGTTCGGCCGGTTCGGTGCGCCTGCGATGATCGCCTTGCTCGGCCGCCAGGCGTTTGCAGTCCAGGGTGGAGCCGGCCAGGGCCCCGCCCCGCAGATGGCCGACTACTGGAAGGGGCCGATTGCCGCCCTCAAGGCCGAACGCGAATGGTTCCGCAAGGAGGCGCGGGACGTGTTCGAGCTGGCGTCGCTCCCGGTCCTGCAGGTGGTTGCGGCCGGGCTGAACTTCCTCTTCGTGGTCTTCACGGGCCGCGGGCATTTCACGCTGCCGTTCAAGTCGATCGACGAGGTCATGGCGGCGACGCATTTCCCCGCCCGGGTGAGCGGCGAGGTGGCCCCATGAAACGCGCCGTGCTGCTGACCCTCGGCCTGCTGGCCGCGGGGTGTGCGCCGAAGCCGGGTGCACCGCCACCGCGCTCGACGCTCGTCGTCGGGCTCGATATTTCCGGCTCGTTCCGCAAAAGCGGCCAGTTCGACGACGCGATGCACTACGCCGCGCTCTACATCTACGGCCACATCAACGCCCTCGGCGGCCTCAAGGCGACGACCGACGTCTTCGTCGGTTCGCTGGGCGGTGAACACGTCGGCCAGCCCAAGACGTTCCACCCGATTCAGGACCTCAGCAGCAAGACGCCCGACCAGATCGAGGCGGACTTGCATCGGTGGTTCCCCGAGGACGACCCGATCACGGATTTCAACGCCTTCTTCCAGCGCACTGCGGTGCACATCAAGCGGCAGAACCTGGTGCTCGCGCCGCTCAACATCGTCCTCTTCTCGGACGGCGTTCCCGACTTCCCGGGCGCCGGGCGCATGAGTGCCTCGCAACTGTATGCGAAAATCGACGTGAGTCCGATCGAGTACCTCTCGCGGAACGTCACCATCCGGCTGTTGTATGCGCAGCCGCAGGTGGCGCAGAACTGGGAGAAGCTCGTCCCGCGCAACCGGGTGAAGATCTGGACGCAGGATGAGCAGGTGATGGCCGGCTGGCATCGCCGTGAAATGCAGGGCGTCGCGATGGAACGCCAGGACTCGCTGTGGGCCTGGACAGAGGCGATCGTCGATTTCCGCGTGCGTCGCGGGAAGATCCTCTAACAAAAACGTACGTAGTGCGTGGTACGTGGGGCGATTCCCCACGCCACGCGCTACGCACCACGTACCATTTGCAACCACTCGTCCGGTTTCACCGCATCGTGAGGGACGAGTCCCCTCCAGAATTTGTACCGCAACTTGGCGAGTCCCGTCGGCTGTCGTCCATCGCGTACAAACGGAATCAGTCGCGTGGCCTTGCGCGCGAGCGCTCGCCGCTGAGCCCGCCACTGCCCGCCGTCGACGGGGCGATACTGCGCCCATCCGATTGATCCGCACACCCCCGCCGGCCCGAATTGATCGGACTCGAGCAGCTCGTCCACGAAGACGCGAATGGGGCCTTCGAACGCATGCAGCACGTCGTGGAGCGCTACGATCGCATGCGGCACGAGATGTCGCCGGAAGAGCTCGAGGTCCTGTTTCGCGCCGCGATAGGTGTGATCGCCGTCGATCCACAAGAACCGGATCGGTCGATCCCAACCTTTCGCCAGATCCCGTGAGTAGGCGCGATGCACCTCGACGCTGCCTTCGACTCCGGCGGCGCGCAATGACGCGCGAAAGTCATCCCACGAGGATTGCTGTGAGCCGTGCCCGAAATCGGTGACCGCCGGGGCGGAGTGCGGATCGACGGCGACGACCGGCCCCGAGCCGTAGCGCTGGACGATCGAGGCCAATCCGACGGTCGATTTTCCTTTGTAGCTACCGATTTCCAGAATCGTCCCCTGCCCCGGCACGCACGCGGCGACGAGGGCGAGGAACCGGGCTTCGCGCTCGGTGAGGAACCCAGGGGCAGCCAGGACGCGAGCCCACGCCTCATCGATCGCGGCGCCAAGATCGGCAGGAACGGACGGCGGATGGCCGATGGCTGTCAGCAGAACTTGTCGAACGCGGCCGTGAGGTCGGCGGCGATGTCGCGCGCGTTCCGGCCCTCGATGTTGCGCCGTTCCAGCATGAACACGAGCCGGCCGTCCTTGAACAAGGCGATCTGCGGCGACGACGGCTGGTAGCCGGTGAAATAGCTGCGCGCGCGAGCGGTGGCGTCCGCATCCTGCCCGGCAAACACGGTGACGAGCCGGCCTGGCCGCCGGTCGTGCTGAACGGCGAGAGCGGCCGCGGGCCGGGCGTTGCGCGCCGCGCAGCCGCACACCGAGTTCACCACGACGAGGGTGGGGGCGCGCTCGGTCGTGAGAACGGCATCCACTGCAGCGGGAGTGCGCAGCTCTTCAAAGCCCAGCTGGGTGAGCTCCTCACGCATCGGGCGAACCAGTTCGGGATCGTACATAGGCACGTTCAGATTTCTCATGTTCTCCTCACTTCTTGAGAAACGCGCTCAGCGCCGCCCGAAAGTCGGGCGTGCTGCGGCTTACCGCGTTGACATCGGCCCCCAGGCGGAGGCCGTCTTCGAAACCTAACCCGTCCAGCTGGTAGAACTGCTGCTTGGTGAAGGCGAGCGCCGAGGGACTCGCTTCGGCCAGCACGCGTAGCACCTCGCCGGCCTGCTCCTCGAAGTCGGCGTCGTCGTAGACCCGCGACGCGAGCCCCGCCGCCGCGGCCTCCGTCCCGTCGAGCAGACGCCCGGTCGTCGCGAGATCGAACGCGATCTTTTCGCCGATCGCGCGGCGCAGCATCGTCATGACGATCGCCGGCACGAAGCCGCGCTGCACTTCGGGATAGCCGAACTGGGCCGATTCTGAGGCGAGAAGGAGATCGCAGGCGGTGGCGAGCCCGCATCCACCCGCGAGCGCGCGTCCCTGTACCAGAGCCACGACCGGCTTTGGGAGTCGGCGCATCCGGATGAAGATTTCGGCAAAATGCAGCGCAGCCTTGCGGTTCTGCTCGAGCGACTGGTCGGCGGATGCCAGCAGCTCGTTGAGGTCCATCCCGGCGCAGAAGTCGCGTCCGGCGCCGCGGATCGCCACCACCCGCACCCCGCCATCGAGGTCCGCCCGCTCGAGCGTGGCGAGTAACGCATCGATCATCGCCGTGTCGATGGCGTTGCGCTTATCCTCGCGATTGAGGGTCGCTGTGAGAATGCCGCCCTCCACGGTGACGAGGACGCGCTCGCTCACCGGCCGACCTCGATTTCCATGCGCAGCAGCGCGGTGGAGAACACCTTCCCTTGCGCATCGGTCTTGAGAGAAATCGTGCCGCCGCCATCGAGCGCGCCATGCAGCAGGAAGTTCAGGGCGAAGAGGTTGGGCAGCTCGAAGCGCTCGACCAGGCCCTTGATCATGCCTGTAAAATGCCGCGCCACGCGGGCCGCCGTCACCTGTTTCACCAGCAGCGGATAGTCCTTCGGATTCCGCGCGATGAGCCCGATGTTCGCGGTATCTCCTTTATCACCGGACCGAGCGTGAGCGATTTCCACGAGCCGAATCGTCCTCGCCCGTCTTGCCCGTCCCGCCCGTCCCGCCCGCCCCGCCCGCCCGCGCGTCATGCGTCCACGATCTCCACTTTCGGCTCCACGACCTTCCGATCGATCAGCGCCGGCCAGTACGCGACGATCTCCTCGGGCTTGGGGCGCCCACCGGCAAACCCCGTTACACTCGGCGGCCCGTTGAGAATCAGCGGCGCGATTTCGCGGGTGAATCGGTCCACCGGCGCCTGGTCGGCTGAGCGGACCCCGATGCGCAGCTGCACCTCGGGGATTTCACTCGCGTCGAAGTCCGCGAGCGCGAGCGGACCATGCGTCGCCGTGGCGCCCACGAACTCCGTGTGAATGGCCTCGAACTTGAGCTTGAGATCCTCGAGTCGCTGGCGCAGCACGCGGTCCGCGGCCTGCGCCTTCTTGAGCGCGTCGGGCCAGGCGTAGACGAGCGTCCCCACGGCCTTGTAGCCGTAGAAATACGCAATGGAGACTTTGAGCTTGTCGGTCGCCGGCTTTCCCTTGACCCCCGACACCTGAACCCTGTCCTTGCCATTCTGCTTCAGTTGAATCGTCGTAAAGTCCGCGATGCCGTCGGGCGTGATGTAGGACTGCGGATCGCCCATCTCGTACACGAGCTGCTCGGTGACCCCGGCGACGTCGATGCGACCACCGCTGCGCGGATGCTTCACCAGCTCGAAGGTGCCGCCGGCCTGTGCTTCGACGATGGGATAGCCGACGTTGGCGAGGTCGGGAATGTGCTCCCAATCGTTCAGGCAGTTGCCGCCGCTGGCCTGGGCGCCGCACTCGATGATGTGGCCGGCCACGGTCCCCGCCGCGATGAGATCCCACGCATCGCCGGACCAGCCGAAGGCGTGCATCAATGGGCCGAGGGTCAATCCCGTATCGGTGACGCGCCCCGTGATCACGACCTGGGCGCCGCGGCGCAGCGCGTCAACCACGGGAGCGGCGCCGAGGTAGGCGTTCGCGGAGAGGACGCGGTCGCGGACATCGCGCAGCGGCCGGCCGGTATCGAGGTTCTTGAGCTCGTGCCCGCGGGCCACCAGGCCATCGAGCCGGCCGAGCAAGTCGTCCCCCGTCACGACGCCAATCTTGAGTTTCCCGGAAAGACCGAGCTTCTTCGCCACCGCTGCGACCGCCGCGGCGCAGGCGCGCGGATTCACGCCGCCGGCATTCGCCGTGACCTTAATCCCGCGCTCGATCACGGTCGGCAGGATCCGCTCCATCTGCGTGATGAAATCCGTGGCGTAGCCCAGCGACGCGTCACGCGACTTCTGTTTCTGGAGGATGGACATCGTCACTTCGGCGAGGTAGTCCATCATGAGGTAATCGATCGGACCACCCGTCACCTGACGGTATGGCGCTTCCAACCAGTCTCCCCAGAACCCCTGCCCGGCCGCGACGCGCACCGTCGCCGGTCGAGAGGTCACCGGGTGGGGACCCCGTCCGCGCCGCTCCCGACCGCCATGCGCCGGACCGCCACCGTTCCGACCAGCGTCGTCACGCGTGTTTCGATCAACGCCGCGAATCCTTCCGGTTTCTCGATCGCCGGCGGATTCGGCAGCCGCACGACGGCGCGTCCCCCGGCCACAACGGACAGGTCGCCGGCTTCGCCGACCGGCTCATCGAGTCCGAGGAAACGAATTCGCGCGCTCCCCTTCCACGAGTGGCCCGGCAACCTGGCGAAGGCGGGATAGAGCTCGATGACGACGGGTTTGCCCTTCAGGGAATCGGGCAGTGTGACGCCCAGCCGTCCGAACGCGTAGTTCATCGGATGATTGCCGCCGCGTAGCTGCTGTCCAGTGGAGTCGTACGCGGTGAGCGAGAAGTCGGTCATCTCGTCCCACAAATCGGGTGAGACGTCGACATCGACTTCCATCCGTTTCGCCCAGCGTGGCGGCCGCACCTGCAGCGTCTCAGCCGGCTGCCCGCGGCCCGCGATGGCATACTCGCGTTCTGCGCCCACGAGTCGATGCACGACCTGGCCGGTGACGGTGTTCGCGGATCCGGTGGAGACGCTGGAGGCCTCGAGGGACTGTTGCGCAGCGGTGAGCGCCACGGGGCCGAGGTCGGCGCGCACCGTCGCGGTTGCCGGCCTGAGCGGCGGTGCCACGACGTCGAGCTCGTAGACGCCCGGTACCAGCTCCTCGCCCCGAACCACAATGGTTGCCGTCCCGGGTTGCCGCTCGCCGATGTCGATGTCATCCGGCGCCGAGCGAGCTGGCTCACCGTTCGGCTCGTACAGCCGGACCGTGGCCTGCTGCGCCTGCGAGTCGGGCAACGTGACGGTGGCGCGGAGCGTGGCGCCCGGCTGGGAGACCCGCAGGAAGTAGCGTTGCACGCCTGCGGCAGCAATCGTGCGCCGCTCGTCGAACAGGACCTTCGCCGCGAGATCGACGGGGACAATGACCGTGTTCACAAGTGTGAACAGCGGTCCTGCGAGGGGATCGCGCGGATTGAGTGCCGTGATGGTCCCGACGTACACCCCCGGTGACGTGAGCGTGCTGCGCCGGTAGGTGACGGGGATCTGGGTCGCGCGCGGCGCGGCGTCCACGGTGTCGTCGGTCGAGAGCCAGGGAACGTCACTGCGCAGAGTGAATTGAGCGGCGCGCAGGCCGGCGAGGTGGCGCACGGTGAACGTTTCGACCGTGTCCTGCTCACTCGCGAATCCATTGCGACGGAACGCGGCGGATACACCGTTCGCCGCGCGCACACCGTATCTCGAGCCCTGGTGTCCCGCTTCGAGCCACTGATAGGCGATATCGAGCTCGGGCGACCCGGCACCTTCGTCGATGACGCGGGCCGCGCCCAGCGGATGCGCCGATACGCGCAGCGCCTGCATGATTTCTGCGGCGCTCCCCTTGCGATTCTCCTGCCCGAGCGCAGAGATGAGACAGGCCGCGAGTCCCGCCGCATGCGGCGCGGCCATGCTGGTGCCCCCCTTGATCTCATTCCCCGTGTCCCAGCGCGGCACCGTCGAGTACGCAACGCCCGGCGCCACGATGTCCGGCTTCGCCACCTCGCCACCGCGCGAGCTGAACCACCCGAGCACGTCGCGCGGTGACGGCATGCCCTGCTGCGCCGCCTCAGCAAAGACGCCGGGGTACACGGCGCCGACCGACAGCGCGAGATCGGCGGAGCCGGGGAAGCCGACGGTCGAAAGCCCGGGCCCGTCATTGCCGGCACTGATCGTAAACACCGCATCCGGATGGGTCAGCAGAAACTGGTCGACTACCGAGTCGATGACCGCGTGCCCTTCGTGCTCATTGCCGACGCCGAAGCTGAGGTTGAGCACCAGGGGCAGGTTGCGCTGCGCCGCGTAGCGCGCGGCGTAGTCCATCGCGCGCATCATGCTGCCATGAACGGTGACGCCACCGCGCGCGTTGTTTGCGATCTTGAGGCCCATGACCTGCGCGCCAGGCGCCACGCCGTTGAACCCCGTCACGTTGTAGAGGCTGAAGCCAGCCGCGATGCCGGCGACGTGCGTGCCATGGCCTGACGTGTCGAAGAACAAATCGAGGATGGGGACGCTGTCCGATTCGCTGAAGTTCGCGACGAGGGTGAGCGGTTTCTTGCCGAGCGCAATCATCTCGCGCCCCTGGCGAAAATCGTGCAGCGGCATCTCGTCTTCGAACGAGCCGTCGAGATTCGAGTCGATGAATGCCACCCAACCGTCGGTCGCTTTCACCACGACGACCGGGAATTCATCGGTGTTGCGGCCGTTCCCGTTGACGTCGGCGGCCGGCGGAAGGCCCAATGGCAGCTCCCTGAACACGCCGCGGTACCACGTCGCCGCAGTCGTCAGCCGGCCGATACGGCCGGCGCCCTTCATCTCGGCATCCGTCGGAGCTGGAAACGCCGTGAGGGACACCCGCCCTTCGCCCGAGAAATCGCGCAGCTCGATGACTTTCGGCGCGCCCGTGCTCGTGGCGATGAGGCCTGGCACGTTAGGATCGAGGCCGCTATCCAGAATCGCGATCACCACGCCGCGACCATCGTAGGTCGGGTGCAACCCGCGGAACACGTCGATGCCGGTGCTCTTGAGCGGCATCAGGCCGAGCATGAAGGCGATGGGCGGCTCGACCTCGGGTTCGGGCGCTCCTCCGACCCGGCTGCCGTCCGCCGGTGTGGCGGAGACCGTCGGAGGCGGCTGCGTCACCGGGGTGGGCGCTTGGGGCGCGAGCGCCTTGGTGCCGCACGCGGCGACGAGGGCGAGAGACACGGCGGCGAATTGCTTCTTGATCACGGCAGACTCGGCAGTGCAAAGGCCCCGATGTGCGGGCCGGTGAATTCCGTGGCTACCTCGAGGAGAAACGCGAGCGTGTCGCGCGTCTCTTCAGGAGTAAGGATCGCATCGACAAAACCGCGGGCGCCGGCGACCTTCGCGTCGAGCTGATGCTCGTAGTCGGCGCGCATGGCCGCGACCGCGGCCGCGTTCTCGGGCTTGGCGGCATCGGCGCCGTACACGGCCTGGATGGCTGATTCGCCTTCCATCACGCCCATCCGCCCGGTTGGCCAGGAAACGATGAAATCGGGATCGAAGCCCTGCCCCGCCATCGCATAATAGCCGGCCCCGGAAGCATGGTTCACCGTGAGGACCAGTTTCGGCACGGTGGCGGTCGCCATCGCCTCGACGAAGCGGGCGCCGGCGCGGATGATCCCCGAATGCTCCGCTTCAGTCCCCACCATGAATCCCGACACATCCTGAATGAACAGCAGCGGGACGCGCTCGCGGTCGGCGTTCTCGATGAAGTACGCCACCTTCTCCGCGCTATCGGTGTAAATGATCCCTCCGATTCGGGGAGTTTCGCCTTTCTGTTTTGACTTGATCACGCCGCGCGAATTGGCGATCACGGCGACCTGCCGGCCTTCGATCGCCCCATGCCCGCAGATCATCTCCGGCGCGATCTCGGGTTGGAACTCGTCGAGGCGGCCGCTGTCGAGCAGCGCGTCGAGCAGGGCGCGCACGTCATAGCTCATCCGGTGATCGACGGGAATCAGGTCATACAGCGCCTTGGTATCGCGCTTGGGTGCGGTGTACGTCCGCCGGGCCGCCGCCTGGTGCGGCAAGCGTCCCAGGTATTCCCGGATGCGCAGGATGCAGTCCTTGTCGTCTTTCGCGCGATAATGCGCGACCGCGCTGATGCCCGTATGCGTGGTCGCGCCGCCGAGCGATTCGGCGTCCACCACCTGGCCGGTGGCGCCTTTGACGAGGTTCGGTCCGCCCAATCCCATGAATGAAGTGCCCTCGACCATGAAGATCACATCGGACAGCGCCGGCAGATACGCGCCGCCCGCGATGCACGGTCCCATGACGGCAGCGATCTGCGGGACCTTGAGATAGCGCCGCATGATCGAGTTGTAGTAGAAGATCCGCGCCGCTCCATATTGACCCGGGAAGACGCCCCCTTGATACGGGAGGTTCACGCCCGCGGAATCGACCAGATAGATGATCGGGATGCGCTGGCGCATCGCGACTTCCTGGGCGCGCAGGATCTTCTTGATGGTTTCAGGCCACCACGAACCGGCCTTCACCGTCGCGTCATTTGCGACGACCACGACGGGACGCCCACCCACCCGCCCCAGCCCAGTGACGACGCCCGCGGCGGGCGCCTGGCCGTCGTACTGGTCCCAGGCCACCAGCAGGCCGACTTCGACCCACGGGCCATCGCGATCGAGCAGCGCGGCAATGCGCTCGCGTGCGGTCAGCTTGCCCTGATCGTGCTGGCGTTTGATGCGCTCGGCGCCCCCGCCCTGTTCCAGGCGGGTGCGGAGTGTTCGATACTCATCATTGAGGGACTTGAGGCGACTCACGCGGCGACGTGCTCCGCCGCCCACTCCTCGATGTACTTGATGAGATCCGTTGTCGGCGTACCCGGTCCAAACAGCTTGCCCGTTCCCTGGGTCTCGAGTGCGCTCATGTCTTCGGGAGGAATGATGCCGCCGCCGGTGAGCAACACATCCTGACGGCCGGCCGCGTCGAGCAGCTTGCGCACCCGGGGGAACAACGTCATGTGGGCGCCCGAGAGGATGGAAAGGCCGACGACGTCGACGTCTTCCTGGATCGCCGCCTGGGCGATCATCTCGGGCGTCTGGTGCAGGCCGGTGTAAATCACTTCCATTCCCGCGTCCCGTAACGCGGCGGCGACGACTTTCGCGCCGCGGTCGTGCCCGTCCAGCCCCGGCTTCGCGACGAGGATGCGGATCGGCCGGCGGCGAGCCTGCTTCGCCATCAGGAGCGGAAGCGCAGCAGCGCCGCGAGGCCGTCCACGACACGCCGGGCTTTCTCGTCGTAGAGCACATCGACCTGTGCGCGCTGGCGTAGCGCCTCTTCTATCGCCTCATCGATTCGCGTGTCGCCGTCATGCCCATCCGCCAACAGGGTGCGCACCTGGCCACGGCCGAGCGCCTTGAGCGTCGGCTCGACGCCGTTCACGGCCCATCCTCGCGGGGCGCCGTCCGTGACGGCATCCGCGTGGGCGCGCTCCCAGGCACGCTCGCGCTCTTCGCGCAGCGTCAATGTTGCCTCGCGCACTTCGGCCGCTGACGCCTTTTTGGGATTGAGCTTGATGACGCCCAGTACCAGGTCGTGCACATAGGTGTGAAGGTGCGGGATCACGGCACCGGCGTCCACGCCCACGCTGCCGAGCACGATGCCCGAGAGTGGCTTTTCGCGGTTGATCTGGAACACGCGGTCGGCGATGTGCGCGTAGAGACGGTGCTTCTCTGTGCGGATGCGCATGTGATAGTTGTGCTCACCGGCGCCGCCGTGGAACTTGCCGGCGCGCGACGCGTCGACTCCCGCGAGCCCCGGAAGCTCGACGCTGTCATACGCTGTGACCTCGAAGAAGCGGGCCGCAGTGCGATCGTACAGGACGGTCAGAATCGTTCCGAACTCTTCCTCCAGCACCAGGAGCTCACGGATCAGCGGCTCGCGCTCGATCGCGAGGCGCGAGCGGTGCACGTGCGGCAGCGGAAGCACTTCGAACAGGTCGAGATCGCGCGACGCGAACAGCGCGATGGCGCGCGCCCGTGGCAGGTGATTTGGCTCCTCCAGATACGTGAGCACACGATGGAGATCGGCGGCAATGATCTCCCGCTCCTGATGGCTCAGCGGCTGGCGGGACAGCGCGGCCTCCGTCTCGCGCACCCGGTTCTTCATCTTGATGAGGTACTTGCCGCGCGACCGATCGCGCGGCTCGAGCTTCAGGTAGCAGCTGACGACCCAGTGCTTGCCTGGTTCGATGGCGGCGAGGCGCTCGACGGCGGCACGGGCGTTCTGGTCCGTGATTGCGGCAGGCAGGGCGCTCATGATCTAGAAGAAAACGGGTTCGCGGTATGCTCCCCACACGCGTTCGAGGGCGTGGCGGATTTCGTACAGGGTGGCGTAGACGCGGGCACAGTCGAGCATCGGCCCGATCACGTTGTGATCCGCTTCCGCGGCGTGGCGCAGCGCCTCCAGGCGCTGCTCGACGAGCTCGTTGTCGCGCTCCGCTCTGAGCTGGGCCAGCCGCCGGCGCTGCTGCTCCTCGGCGTCGTTGGACACTCTCAGGATCTCGACGGGGTGGTCGTCGTCGGACAGATATTCATTGACGCCTACGATAACCTGTTCACCCATCTCCACCTGACGTTGGAACGCAGCCGCGGACTGGGCAATCTGGCGCTGGAACCAGCCGCTCTCGATCCCTCGGACAACTCCGCCGATCGAATTGATCTCGGCGAACAGCGCCTCCGCTTCACGCTCGAGCTGATCGGTCAGGGCTTCGATGTAATAGGAGCCGCCGAGGGGATCGATCACCTCCGCGACGCCGGTCTCATGCGCCAGGATCTGCTGGGTGCGCAGCGCGACCTGCACCGATTGCTCGGTCGGGAGCGCGAGCGTTTCGTCGAGTGAGTTGGTGTGCAACGACTGCGAGCCGCCGAGCACCGCCGCGAGCGCCTGGTAGGCGACCCGTACGATGTTGTTGAGCGGCTGCTGCGCCGTCAGCGTGACGCCGGCGGTCTGGCTGTGGAAGCGCATCATCCAGGACCGCGCCTGTTTCGCTTTATAGCGCTCGCGCATGTGCCGCGCCCAGATGCGGCGGGCGGCGCGGAGCTTGGCGATCTCTTCGAAGAAGTCGTTGTGAATGTCCCAGAAGAAGGAAAGGCGTGCGGCAAAAGTATCGATGTCGAGGCCGCGGGCCATACCACGTTCGACGTACGTGAAGCCGTTGGCGAGCGTAAAGGCGAGCTCCTGGGCCGCGGTCGCCCCAGCCTCGCGGATGTGGTAGCCCGATATCGAGATCGTATTCCACAGCGGCGTGTGCTTCGAGCCCCACTCGAACATGTCGACGATGACCTTGAGCGCGGGCTCGACGGGATAGACCCACGCATGCTGCGCCATGTACTCCTTGAGGATGTCGTTCTGCACCGTGCCGCGCAGCTTGGCGATGGGCACGCCCTGCTTCTCGGCTGCCGCGACGTAAAAGCAGAAGAGAATGGCCGCGGGGCCATTGATGGTCATCGAGGTCGAGACCTGATCGAGCGGGATGCCGGCGAAGAGCGTTTCCATGTCGGCGAGCGACGAGATCGCCACCCCGCATTTCCCGACCTCGCCCTCAGCGCGCGGATGGTCGGAGTCGTAACCCATCAGCGTCGGAAAGTCGAAGGCGACTGACAATCCCGTCTGGCCGTGGTCGAGCAGGAACTTGTACCGCCGGTTCGTGTCCCCGGCGCTGCCGAAGCCGGCGAATTGCCGCATCGTCCAGAGCCTGCCGCGGTACATGGTCGGATGAATGCCGCGGGTGAACGGATACTCCCCGGCGCGTCCGAGCTGCCGCTCTGGATCGAAGCCGGTGAGATCGGCCGGTGTGTAGAGCGGCTTTTTTTCGATGGTCATTTCCCGTTCCTCACCTGATCGAGGACCTCTGCGGCGACGTCGTATGGGCTGCGAATGCCAGCCGACACGTCGTCGAGTCGCCTGGCAACCAGCTCTTCAGCCTTGGTCTCATCCCATACCCACTGGCGAATCGCCCGATTCACGACTGCACGGGTGCGCGCGGCGAGGCGCCGTTTGCGGCGCTCGGCGAACTTTCCGGTGCGCTCCAGAAAATCGTGGTGGCGATCGAGCGCGGTCACGAGATCGGCGATTCCCTCACCTTTCGAAGCAACTGTTGTGAGGACCGGGGACTCCCAATCCGACGGCCCGACGGCCTGCCGGCCGGCCGGCCGGTTGGAAGGTGCGGGCCGCCCCTGATGCGCGGGCACATGCGCGAATGCGTTGCCCTTTCGGATGCCCAGCATGACTTCGATCTCCTGGCGAAGCTTGTCCGCCCCGGGGCGATCGCTCTTGTTGATCACGTACAACTCGGCGATCTCCATGACGCCGGCCTTGAGCGTCTGGATGCCGTCCCCGGATTCAGGAACGAGCACCAGGACGGTCGTTTCTGCCGTCGCCGCGACATCGAGCTCGGTCTGACCCACACCCACGGTTTCGATCAGGATGCGGTCGAACCCGAACGCGTCGAGGACATCGGCGACCTCTTCGGTGGTGGTAGCGAGGCCACCCTGCGCCCCGCGGGTCGCCATGGATCGAATGAAGACGCCCGGATCGAGGCTGACCGATTCCATCCGGATGCGATCGCCGAGCAGTGCGCCTCCGGTAAAGGGGCTCGTCGGGTCCACGGCGATCACAGCGACCTTCAGGCCGTGCTCGCGATAGGCCCGCACCAGCTGCTCGGTGAGCGTGCTCTTGCCGGCGCCCGGGGGGCCCGTGATGCCGATGCGCTGCGTGCCCCGCTTGCCAAGCCGCTTGTGGACCGCTGACAAGACACGTTCGAAGCCCTCGCGTTGATTCTCGACGAGGCTGATCGCGCGCGCGAGCGCCGCCGTGTCGCTTCGGGCCAGTCCGTCGAGCAATGCGTCGAGCCGCATGTCTAAGGATAACGGCGGCATCGCGCTCACAGGAGGGTTCCGCGCAGGATGATGCTCGCAAAAGTGAAGTAGATCACGAGTCCGGTCACGTCCACGAGCGTAGCGACAAACGGTGCCGACGCGCTCGCGGGGTCGAATCCCAACCGTCGCAGGATAAACGGCAGGAACGAGCCTGTCATCGTCCCAAAGGTCACCACGCCGATGAGGCTGCAGAATACCGTGAGCGCGACGAGCAGATAGTGCTTGCCGTATATGCCGGTGATCGCGTGCCAGAGCGTAATTCGCAGGAAGCCGATCACCCCCAGCACGGTCCCGAGGACCACCCCGGCGGCCAGCTCGCGGCGGATGACGCGCCACCAATCGCGCAGCGTGACTTCCCCCAAGGCCATCGCGCGGATGACGAGCGTCGACGCCTGCGATCCGGAGTTGCCACCGCTGGAAATGATGAGGGGAACGAACAGGGCGAGGATGACGGCTTTGGCAATTTCCTCTTCGAAGAACGCCATCGCCGTCGCCGTCAGCATCTCGCCGAGGAACAACGCCGCGAGCCACCCGGCGCGTTTCCGCACCATGCGACTGAACGCGATCTTGAGGTAGGGCGCGTCCAGCGCCTCCATGCCGCCGAATTTCAGGATGTCTTCCGTCGTCTCGGCCTCGACGACATCGACGACGTCGTCGAAGGTGATGCGGCCGAGCAGTTTTCCCGTTGGATCGATCACCGGGACGGCGGCGACGTTGTAGCGCGCCATCAGCCGGGCGACCTCTTCCTGATCCTGCTGCGGCTGGACCTGCACGATCGGCTGCTCCATGACATCATGAACGAGCTTGGTGGGAGACGACACGATCAGGCGCGCCACCGGGACGATGCCACGCAGCGTGCCGGCGCTGTCGACGGCGTATATCTGATAGAGTTGACTCTCGTCCTCCGCGCACTGGTTGCGAATCGCCTCGACTGCCTCGGCCACGGTCGCGTCGTCGCGCACGCTCACGACGTCGGTCGACATCAGTCCGCCGGCCGAGTCCTCCGGATACTTGAGCAGCTCCTCGACCTGTCTGCGATCGGTGATGTCTGCCAGTACCGCCTCGCGCTCGTCGACGGACAGTTCGGCCATGAGATCCGCCGCGTCGTCCGTCGGCATCTCTTCGACGACCTCGGCGGCATACTCCGGGCCCAGCGCGAGCAGCATTTCCTCAGGGTGTTCGACCGCTTCCATTTCGGCGAGGGCACTGCCGGCCAGCTCCCTCGGCAGCTCGGCGATGACCCGGACGCGAGTAGACTCATCGAGCGCCGACAGCACGTCCGCCAGGTCCGATGGATGGACGTTCTGCGCGCGGTGCAAGAACTCGCGGAGGTCGTCCTGCTCGGCGAGCTCCTTCAGCTCATCGAGTCGTAGGTCAGGACCTCCTGTCGGATCGCTCACGTTGTGCCCGCGCCCCCCGCGCCACCGGCGCCGCCTCCCGCCCCGGGTGTACTCGCTGCTGCGGCACCCAATGCAATTGTGCGGACCGGGCCCGGTCGTACGGCGACGCGCTCCACGCGCGTTGCACTCGCCGCGAGGACATCGAACTCGAGACCTTGATACGAGAAGCGCTCGCCCACGCGCGGGATGCGGCCAAGGGCCTGGAGGAGAAGGCCCCCAACCGTCTGCGCGCTTCCCGCGCCGCTCAAGCTCACGCCAAGAGACTCGGCCAGCGCGGTTGCCGCTGTGCTCCCTTCGACCTCCGCGACGGGTGTCGCAGTCGGCAACGGCGCTCCGGCGCCAAAGGTTGGGATTTCGAACAGCTCGCCGACGAGGTCCTTCAAGAGATCCTCGAATGTGATGAGGCCCGCCGTTCCACCGAATTCGTCGAGCACGACGGCAAGGTGCAATCCGCCCCGCTGCATCTCGAGCATCAAATCGGCAGCGCGCTTGCTCCCCGGAACGGTCAGCGGCGGCCCCACCAATACGGGGTCTTCAGGCTGGCGACCCAGCAAATCGAGGGTGTGCGCCACTCCTACGACCTGATCGAGCGAGCCACGGTATACCGGGTACCGGCTGAATCCGGATTGCTGCAAGACGTGGGCAGCTTCGGCAGCCAGCATTCCTTCTGGAAACGCCACGATCTCGGTGCGCGGCGCCATCAGCTCCCGCACGGGACGGTCGGCGAAGGCCAGCACACCGGAGACCACCGCCATCTCGTCAGTACCGGCCAATGCGTCGGTGTCGGCACTCGTGAGCAACGCGGCCAAGGTCGTGCGAGTCGAGACTTCGCGACGCGGAATGAAAGGCCACAGTACCGTGCTCACACGTTCCATCCACGGCACCGCCCTCCTCACCAGAGACTCCGCCCAGCGCCGGCCCAACACGCGCGGCACGAGGTAGGCGGCACTGATGAACAGCGGTACACCCACCGCCAGGGTGAAGATGCCCAGGAACGTGGGGGTCGTCGCGACGAGCAGCGCGGGGATCGCCCCGGCGGCGAGCAACACCCCCAGGGTCGTCAGGGTGTTGGCGGTGGCGAGCGTGCGTCCCGGATTCTGCAACAGGCTGGCCGTCGCGGCCGAGCCGCGCAGCTTGTAGGCCACCCAGCGGGTGAGCTCGTGCTGGCTCACGGTAGCGGCGGCCACGCCGACCGCGGCCGAAATGCCGGCGACCAGCAGGCCGAGCAGCAGGACGATCAGCGCGACACTCATTGTTTCTCGAACGACACCTGGGTCACGCGTGTTTGGTCCACGCGCTCGACGACGACGCGATGGCCGTCGATCGTCAATTGATCACCGGCGCGGGGCACGCGCCCCAGCACCGAATAAACGAGCCCGCCGACGGTGGAGACCTCCGCGTGCGCAAATGTGGCTCCGAGTGCGGTCGACAGCTCGTCGAGACTCACCCGTCCGTCGACCCAGACACGCGCGCCGTCGCGCCGAATCGCCGGTGCAGTCTCCGTATCGTGCTCGTCGCGGATCTCGCCGACGATCTCCTCGAGGATGTCCTCGCGGGTGATCAGACCGGACGTGCCGCCGAACTCGTCGACGACGATCGCGATGTGAGCGGGCGTGGTCTGAAAGTCGCGCAGCTGATTATCGAGCGTCTTGGTTTCGGGGACGAACGCCGCCGGGCGTACCAACGTCTGCCAGCGCGTTCCCCGCTCGGCGAGACCCATCGCGATCGGCACGAGGTCCTTGCCGAACACGACGCCCGCGACGTTGTCGGGTGACCCATCCAGCACCGGCAGGCGGGTGTGCTGGCTCTGGCGGATCGCCTCGAGGACCTCGTCGTTCGACGCGCTGATATCCACGCTCGCCATGTCGAGGCGAGACGTCATGACCTCATCGACGGTCGTGTCGGCGAGCGTGAACACCCCGAGCAGCATGTCGCGTTGCGCGACGCCGAGGGAGGGTTGCAGCGGGCGCGGCGTTTCGACCAGGGTGTGCAGGCCGCGATCCGCCCACGCCAGCAGCCAGAGCAGCGGGCCGAACGGCGCGAGCGTGCGGCGCGCGAGCGGCAGCGCGGCGTCGGACAGCTCGGGCGCCAGGCGGGCGACGCTGCGCGGGAGCGCGTCCCCCGTGATGAACAGCAGCAGCGTGCTGACGATGAGCGCGATCAGCGCGGCGGCCCACGGTCGCGTCCACCAGGCGACGGCGTTCGCCGTGGCCACGGCGCCGAGCACGAGGAGCGCCAGCCGGCCGACGTGAAGGGCGCGGTGCAAGGGCACGCGGCGTTCGGCGGCTATCGGTGGCGCATCGCCGAGCGTATGCAACGCTTCGCCGACCGCCGCCTCCTCGGCGAGTGCCAGGAGTGCGGCCCAGACTGCGGCCGTCAGGGCCACGACCAGCCCGGTGACTCTCAGCGCGGCTTCGGTGAGCATCAGCGGCTGCGGCGCAGGCGGCGCACGTACCGCTCCTGGCGGCGCCACATCAGGGAACGCGTGCGCCCGGCGCCTTCGGGATGATCGTAGCCGAGCACGTGCAGCGTGCCATGGACGGCGAGCCGGACGAGCTCTTCGCCGAGCGTGACGCCGTTCTCTGCCGCGCGGGCCGCGGCCTCGGGGCAGATGTAGACGTCACCACACACGCGGCCATCCGGTTGGGGCAACGGGTAGGCGATCACGTCGGTGAGACCACGCCGTCCGGTGGCGCGGCGATTCAGGTGGCGCATGCGCGGGGCCGACAGCAACGTGATGTCCACGTGCGAATTTGCCGGCGCGTGCTCCCATGCCAACACTCGTTGCGCGACACGCCCGAGGCTAGCGCGCCGTCGCGGGTTGCCAGGTCGCGCCAATGCCGCCACTGGACTCCGGGTAATCGATGCGGTTGTGGTACATCCCGCTGAGCACACGCAGGAACGCCTGTTTCACTTGCTCGATCTGTTGCAGCGTGAGCGGCGCCTCATCGAGCTGGCCGGCGTTCACCTTGGTCCGCACGATGTGGTCGATCGCTTCTTCGATTTTCTGCGGCGTCAGATCCTCGAGCACCCGCAGCGCGGCCTCGACCGAATCGGCGATCATCGCGATCGCCGTCTCCATGGAGCGCGGCCGGGGACCAGGATACATGAAGTCCTCGGGATTCCGCGGCTGGCCGCCGTCGGTCTTCTTCGCTTTGTCGAGGAAATAGGTGATCTCGCTCGTCCCGTGATGCTCGGGAATGAAGGCCGCGACCGAATCGGGCAGCTGGGCCTCCGCCGCGAGCGCGAGGCCGTCGGTCACATGCGCTTTGATGATCAGCGCCGACTGCAGGGGCTTGAGGCGGTCGTGCGGATTGTTGCCGCGAATCTGATTCTCCACGAAGTACATCGGGTTTTTCACCTTGCCGACATCGTGATAGTAGCAGCCGACGCGCCCCAGCAGTCCGTTCGCGCCGATGCGATTGCACGCCGCCTCCACCAGGTTGGCCATCGCGACGCTGTGCGCGTACGTGCCCGGCGCTTCGAGCGACAAGCGGCGCAGCAGCGGCCGGCTCGGGTCGGAGAGCTCCAGCAGCGTCAGGTCGGTGGTGATGTGCGTGACCGACTCGGCGACAGGAAGCAGGAAGAATGTCAGGCCGGCAGAGACGAGGCCGTTCACGGCGCCCAGCAGGCCGCGCAGCGCGATCTCCTCGATGGGCCAGCCGCTCGCGAGTCCCAACGCGAGGGCGCCAGCGAGGTACCCGCCAGCGACGATCAGCACCGGCGCGTAGAAATTGCTGCGGCTGCGCAGTGTCCGGACGGAGAGCGCGGCCGCCTCGCCGCCGATGAGACAGAGGAACAGGGCCGGGACGTCGTGGAAGACGGGCTGCAGGCCTACCACCACCGCGAGAATCATCGCCGCGATCATGGAGACCCGACCGTTGAACAGCACGGTCATCATCATCGCGACAAATGGCATGAACACGATTTCCGGGTGCGTGGGATACGAGCGCGCCACGATGCCGGCCTGAAGCAGCAGCACCGAAAACAACCCGGCGATCAGCGCCACCTGGCGCGGGTCGCGGTACGTCTCGCGGCGGTAGAACAGCAACAGCACCCAGAAAATCGAGAGGATCAGCATGTCGCGCAGCAGGGGGCCCACGACGCCACGGATCGAATACGTCGTCGCGGCGCCGCGGCGCAGCAGCTCCTGGTGGAGCGCGACCAGCCGCTCGTGCGTGTCGTTCGTCACGACTTCATTGGGCGCCACGATGCGGTCACCGGCACGGACGATGTACTTGCTCGGATCGACGCTGCCGCGCAGCTCGTTGCGGCGGCGCTCCGTCTCGGCCTGGTTGAGGGTCAGCGTGGGCCGAAAGAACTGGCGGGCGAGCTTGAGATACAGTACGTCGGCGACGCTCGAGCTGGGATCCGGGTTCAACTGCTTCGCGCGATTGAGGTACTGACCCCACGTGAGCACCTGATCCCGCTGCACTGAGGACTCGGTCGAGCCGCGGCGCACGATCAGCTCGCGCGATTGCTCGACCTGCAGCACCCCCGGTCCCGTTACCCCCTGGGCGAGCGTCCGATCGAACAGCTTCTCCAGCGCCTGCTGCAGCGGGCGCCGTTTGCCGTTCTTCGCGAGATAGGATGCCTCCTGCGGGGTGAGCGGCACACCGAAATCAGCCGCCGCGTGGGTGATCGCCTGCGTATTCTGATCAGCATCCACCGCGCTGAAGAACGCCGCCATAGTGGTCGCGCTGCTGTCATACACGCGTTGCCGGAATTCGTAGATCGGTTTGGCGGACGCGGCAAGCTCTTCCGATTCGCGCTGCAACTCGTCTTCCGACTTGTTCACGACGAAGTTGAAGGGCGCGATGATTTCCTTGTCGGCGCGCGCGCCGGGCTCGAGCAGCGGCGCGACGTCGGCCGCGCTGGATGGGAACGCGGCGTGCGCCACGAGTGCCATGAACGGCACCCATATCCAGCGCGCGGCGTGATACCGCACCCGATCGCGGGCGGGGAGGTTCATCTAACCCTGCGCATCCTCGGCGTAGGCGCGGATGATGTCGCGCACCAGCCGGTGGCGCACGACATCGGTGTCCCCGAGATAGACGAACCCGATGCCTTCGATCCCCGGCAGAATGCGCTCGACTTGCAACAGCCCCGAGTCCTCGCGGATCGGCAGGTCGATCTGGGTCTTGTCGCCCGTGATCACGGCGCGGGAGTTCACGCCCAGGCGGGTCAGAAACATCTTCATCTGCATCCCGGTCGCGTTTTGCGCTTCGTCGAGAATCACGAACGCGTCGTTCAGCGTGCGCCCGCGCATATAGGCCAGCGGCGCGATCTCGATGGTGCGGGTCTCGAGCGCCTTTTGCACCCGCTCGCGCGGCATCATGTCTTCCAGCGCGTCGTAGAGCGGCCGCAGGTACGGGTCGACTTTTTCCTGCAGGTCGCCCGGCAGAAAGCCGAGGTTTTCGCCGGCTTCCACGGCAGGCCGGGCCAGGATGATGCGCCGCACCCGTTTGCGCGCGAGCGCATCGATGGCCGCCGCGACCGCGAGATACGTCTTCCCCGTTCCCGCCGGTCCGATGCCGATGACGATGTCGTGCTCGGCGATCGAACGGAGGTACTCGCGCTGCCCCGCGGTCTTCGGCTGGATCACGCGCCGCAGGCCGGGGAGGATGATCTTGACGGGGTCCGCAGGCGGCCGCACGCCGTCGCCCCCCGCTTCTTCGGTGACCAGGCGCTCGACGTCGTGCACGTCGAGGTTCTCCCCCATACGCGCCAGATCGATCAGCGCCTGCGCTACGGAACCGGCACGCTCGATCGCAGCGGCGGGGCCGGCCAGCGACAAGCTGTCACCCCGCAACGAGACCCGCACGCCCAGCCGGCGCGCCAGCTCCAGCAGATTCGCATCGTTCACGCCGGCCAACGCCAGCGGATCTACGCCTTCCACAGAGAGCCGGTGGACGACGTCATCGCTCATGGCACCACCTTGATGTGAAGAGCGGCGAGGTCCTCGGGCCGCGCCGGGGCCGGTGCGCCTTCAAACAGCGCCCGTGCCGCAGTCGTTTTCGGAAAAGCAATGACGTCACGCAGCGAACCCGCGCCCGCGATCAGCATCGCGGTGCGATCGAAGCCCACCGCAAAGCCGCCGTGCGGCGGCGCGCCTGCGGCCAACGCGGTGAGCAGGAAGCCGAAGCGCGCCTCGATCTCAGCGGGCGCCAGGCCGAGGTGCCGGAATACGGTGCGCTGCACCGCGGGATCGGTGATGCGGATGGAGCCCGAGCCCAGCTCGTGGCCGTTGTAGACCGCGTCGTAATGCAGCGCCCGGCAGGCGAACGGCTCGCTGTCGAGCTTCCGCACGTCTTCCGGATGGGGAGCGGTGAAGGGATGGTGCGCGAACACGGGCTTCCCGGTCTCCGGATCGGGCTCGAACAACGGGAAGTCGACGACCCAGCAGAACGCATGGGCCAGCTTGGGCGCTGGAGCGAGCCGCCGGATGACTTCCTGCCGCACTTTGTCGAGCGCGGGCGACGTCACGCGGTCGGGGCCCACGGTGATCAACGCGACATCGCCATCACCCACGCCGAGCCGGCCGAGCGCCTCGGCCGTGAAGTGCTTGCCGACCGAGCCGGAGAGCTGCTCGCCCTGGCGCTTCACCCACGCGAGGCCCGGCGCGCCATGGGTCTTGGCGGTTGCGGTGAGCTGATCGACGTCCTTGCGAGAGAGCGTTCCCCCGCCGCGCACCGCGATGCCTCTCACGCGGGACCCGTTCGTGGTGTTCTGGAAGAACGGCACGGCGAGCGGCTGGACCTGCGTCGTCCAATCGACGATCGGGAAGTCGTAGCGCAGATCGGGCTTGTCGGTACCGTAGCGCTCCAGCGCTTCGCGCCAGGTCAGTCGCGCGAACGACCGCGGAATCGTGTGGCCGGCCTCGTCCCACAGCGCCACCAGCACGTGCTCGACGAAGCCGATGACGTCTTCCTGCGTGACAAACGACGCCTCGATGTCGATCTGCGAAAACTCGGGCTGCCGGTCGAAACGCAGGTCCTCGTCGCGGAAACAGCGCGCGATCTGGAAGTAGCGGTCGAACCCCGACACCATCAGCAGCTGCTTGTAGATCTGCGGCGACTGGGGCAGCGCGTAGCACTCCCCCGCATGGACTCGGGACGGGACGAGGTAGTCCCGCGCGCCTTCCGGCGTCGGCTTGGTGAGGATCGGCGTTTCGATCTCGAGAAAATCGAGCTCGGAGAGCGCACGTCGCGCACGCTGCAGCAAGCGATGCCGGAGGATCAGATTCGCCTGCAGCTCGGGGCGGCGCAGATCGAGATGGCGATACTTGAGACGCAGCTCCTCGGCCGGCAGCTCTTCTCCCTTGCCGCGCGCGACCGGAATCGCCGGTGTCTCGGCGGGGCCCACAACCTTCAGGCTCGTTGCGTGGACCTCGACATCGCCGGTCGCGAGCTCGGCGTTGCGCATCGCGGTGGGGCGGGCCACGACCTCACCCTCGACGGTGAGCACCGCTTCGGACGCGGCGGTTTGCGCGAGGGCCAGCGTATCGGCGGACGCCCATCCTGGTCCGACCGCCACCTGAACGATCCCGTCGCGATCGCGGAGGTCGAGGAAGACGATTCCTCCCAGATCGCGGCGCCGGTTGACCCACCCCCCCAGTCGCACGCGCTGCCCGATGTGTTCGGTCCGTAATGCGCCGCAGCGGTGAGTTCGCAGGGTTGTCCGAGTCACACTGGCGTCTATGCTGCTCCTCCCCTCTCAGCGTCACACAGAATCCGGTAGAACTCTTCCCCAGATTGCGCGGCCAGTAGCCGGGCGCGCATCGGCTCGCGGCGCACGAGGCGCGAGATGCGGCTCAAGGCCTTCACGTGCGCCCCGGCCTGCGACTCCGGGCCCGCCAACAGGAAAAACAACCGGACGGGCTCGCCATCCACTGTTTCATACGGCACCGGCGACGGAGTCGTCCCCGCGACCGCCAGGAGATTGGGGAGCGCCGGCGTCTTGCCATGCGGAACCGCCACGCCGTAGCCAATACCGGTCGGGAACTGCCGCTCCCGCTCCAGCACGGCTTGAAACACGTCCTCTACTCCCGCTCCCCACATAGCGTTACCGAGACCCGGCCCAGCTCCATTCCCATCCACGAGGAGCTCGACCAGTTCGCGCAGCACGCCCTCCTTACTGTGGGCCAGTAATGGTACCCGAATGCGATCGGGCGTGAGCAGTTCTGTCAGCCGCAATGGAATAGGTCCAAGTGCCGTAACCGATTGAAGATAGTTGACTTGAGTTGACTGCGCCACGGCCCCGAGTAAACGTTCTGCATGCAACGCATTGGCCTACTCGTGTTCGGACTCCTGGGGTGTGGGTTCAGGCCAGGCGGGGCACAGGAGGCGGCGGGCACAACGCTGTGGCGCGTCGCGGCGACGACGGTGCCCACCCCTGCCGCACTCGCCGTCGGTCCCGCCGCAGCCTTCTGGAATCCCGCACAACGAGTCGACAGCGCGCGAGTCATCCTCGCGGTCGAGGCGATTCAAACGCCGTCCGCTGTCGACGCCAGCGGCATCATCGCCACGGTGCGCGTGCCCGCCGGGAAAATCGGTGAGCTCGGCATCATCTACGGCCGCGTCGGTCTCAGCGATATCACGCAGACCATGGACAGTCCTGATCCGACCGGCGCCGTCGTGCCGGTGTACACCTTCGGATTGGGCGGCACGTGGTCGCGGCGCATCGGGGCGACCAACGTGGGAGCGACGCTGGCCTTTCATCAGACGCGGCTCGATACCGAGATCAGCGATCGGATGACGCTCGATGTGGGCGCGAGCCACGCCTTCTCCGGCGACAAATTTCGCATCGCCGCCGCGACCCACTTCTTCTCCTCGCTCGACACGAATGATCCATCACAGGACATCTACGCGGGCGTCGAGGCGCGGGTGTGGCACGGCATGATCTCGGGCGAGCGGGCGGCGCTGCGGGGCCGGTATGGGATCGCCTTTGCGCATGGATTCACGGCGGACCAGCAGGTCGGGCTCGGTGTCGAGTTGGCGCAATCGTTCATGTTTGATTTCCTGCTGGCCTACGAAGGTGGCTACGGCAACGGGTCGACCTGGCGGCCGGTGGCCGGGATTCGGCTCGCGATCGGGAAATATCATCTGACACTCGCGCGCGATGCTGGCGTCAACGACGTCGGCTCAGCCTATCGCGTCGGAATCGACGCGCGCTTCAAGTGAGCGTTGATCTCCTCAGCCTGACACCGGATGCAGCTCGTCAGACGCTCGCAGCGTGGCTGGCGGCGCGTGGTGAGCCCGCCTATCGCCTGCGACAACTCGCGCCGCGACTGTGGCAACGGCCGGTGGCGCGCTGGAGCGACGCGACCGATCTGCCCGCCGCGCTGAGACCCACTCTCGACGAGGCCTTTTCGCTGCGACGTCTCGAGCTGCGCACGCATCAGGTCTCGAGCGACGGCACCGAGAAGTTCCTCTGGGCGCTCGCTGATGGAGAGGCGATCGAGTCGGTCCTGATCCCCGAAGGAAAGCGCAGGACGCTCTGCATCTCTTCCCAAGCGGGGTGCGCCCTGGGCTGCGTCTTCTGCGCGACCGGCCGCATGGGATTCCGGCGCAACCTGACCGCGGGGGAGATCGCGAGCCAGGTGCGCGAGCTGGTGATTCGTGATCCCAATCTCAGGCCGACCAACGTCGTGTTCATGGGAATGGGCGAGCCGCTCCTCAACTGGGACGCAGTGGACACGACGTTGACCACGTTGAATCAGCCGGAAGGATTCGGCATCGGCGCTCGGCATATCACGCTCTCGACGGTCGGAATCCTGCCGAACCTGGCCAAGTTCGCGCAGCGGGACGAGCAGTTCCGGCTGGCGGTGTCACTGCACGCGCCCACCCCCGCTCTGCGGCTCGAGCTGATGCCGATCGAGAGGAAATACAAGCTGCCCGATCTCATGAAAGCGTTGCGGCAATTTCGCCGCCGCGTGACGCTGGAGTATGTCCTGATCGGCGGGAAGAACGATTCGCTCGAGGCGGCCGATCAGCTCGCGAAGCTCGCGCAGCCGCTCGATGCGCTCGTCAATTTGTTGCCGCTGCATCCGGGTGGCGCACCCGACCTGACGCCGAGCGCGCGCGCGTCGATGCTGGCGTTCGAGCGGCGGTTGAAGCAGCGTGGGGTTGAGGCGGTGCTGCGGCGGAGCCGCGGCCTCGATATCAGCGCCGCGTGCGGTCAGCTACGGGTGGAAGTCGAGGGGACCGCCCGACCCCATAAAGTCCGCGCCGAGGAGCACGCTCACATCGAGTAGGCGAGAGCTGTCGAGCTGCACCTCGACGCGCCCGGTACCCAGCGCCGACCGCACCCGCTCGCCCACTTTGCCTTGCCCGCGCCGGACGATGATCCGGGTCGAGTCGAGACCAGCCTGCGGTGCATTTCCGAAATACACCACGTCGATGCCCGCCCGGCGCAGGAGGCGCGTGCCGATGCGGGCGTCACCGGCGCGGCCGTTGGCATTGAGCACCTCGACGGTGATCGCGGGGCCTTTGTCCCCGGGAATCGGATGGGTTTGATTCGATCCTCCCCCGCACCCCGAGAACAGCACGACCGCGAGCAGCGCCGCGACTCTCACGATTGTGTGACCAGGCTGTTCCAGAAAGCCACCGTCTCGACCGGCAGCGGCCATTCCGAGCGGAGCACCCATTCGAGCCGGCGGCGCGCGATCTCACGCAGCACGCGATCACGATCCTGTGGCACGCGACCCGCCAGCTCGGCACGATCGGATCGAGCGCCCGAAGCCTCCCGGCCCGGTTCCAAAAAGTCCGCTAGATACAGCATCCGCCCGACGTCATCCCAGCCCGCATAGCCGAGCGTATGATGCCGGACGGCGTCGAGGACGCCTCGATCCCGCTCACCCTCGGCTGCCGCGCGGTCTGCAGCGGCGGGACCGTGGGCCAGCCGATTGCTCAGCGGCGCATCCCGCAGCGCATCGTGCAGCCAGCCGGCGCGTAGCCAGCGCTCGCGTTCACGAGCGAGTACGTCCATCGCTGTTGCCCACTCATCGAGGAGCACGACGACGCGTTCGATGTGCGCCCGGCGCTCCGGCGAAACCTGAGCCCATGCCGGCAGGCTCACCGTGTGACTCGGGGATCCACGCCGATTCCCTCACCAAGCACGACGTTGTCGATGAGGCGGGTCTTTCCCAGTCGCGCCGCCACGACGACCACGGTGCGCGCCGTCACCCGCGTCACCGGCTGCAGATCGTCATCGATCAGCGCGCAGTACTCCGGGAGGACGCCCCCCCCCGAGGAGCGCATGGCCTCCATGCCCGCGAGCTTGAGCTTCGCCGGGTCGGCCTCGCCGCCGCGCCACGTTTGCTCCAGCAACCGTAGCGCGCGGGACAACGCCACAGCCGAGCGGCGCTCGTCCGGCGTGAGATAAGTGTTGCGCGACGAGAGCGCGAGACCGTCGAGCTCGCGCACGGTGGGCGCGACGTCGATTGCGATCGGAAAGTCGAGATCCTGCACCAGTCGCTTCACGAGCGCCGCCTGCTGGAAGTCTTTGCGACCGAACACGGCGACGTCCGGCTCGACGAGATGGAACAACTTGGCCACGACCGTGAGGACGCCGGTAAAATGCCCTGGGCGCGCGGCGCCCTCGAGCGTGTCCGCCACCGGCCCGGCGACGACGCGAGCCAGCGGCGCGGCCGGATACATCGCCTTGGCGTCCGGAACGAACAAGCAATCGACGCCGCGCGCTTCGGCCAGCTCGCGGTCGCGGCTCAGGTCGCGCGGATAGCGCGCCAGATCCTCGTGCGGCCCGAACTGCAAGGGGTTCACGAAGACGCTCATCACGACGCGGTCGGACAGCTCGCGGGCGCGGTCCACGAGACGCAGATGACCCTCGTGGAGGTACCCCATGGTGGGAACGAAGCCGATGGTGCGGCGGTGGGATCGCTCAGCCCGAGACCAGGACCGCATCTCGGAAAGGCTGGAGAGCTCGCGCAACTAGAACTCGCGCTTCTTCATCTCCGAAAAGAAGTCGCGACGCTCGATATCGTCGTCGGTGCTGTCGGGCGGCAGCGTGGGATCGTACCGTTTGCGCGCCTTGGGCTTGGCTTTTGCCGCCTTCGCCATGTTCTTCTTGATCAGTTTCGCCAGCTTCTCGTCTTCGGTTTTCGACATGCTCCCTCCGGGAGAATGATCAATTATCAATGATCAATGGCCAATGATCAATGACCACGATCATTGGACGTTGATCATTGGTCGTTGATCATTTGCCGAAGGAGTGCTCGGGCCCCGGGTAGCGGCCCTCGCGGACTTCCGCGGCGAACAAACGAGCGGCCTCCCGCACATCCTCCGCCAGCGCCGCGTACTTCTTCACGAATTTGGCGGAGAACTGATCGTTCAACCCCAGCATGTCGTGCAGGACGAGCACCTGCCCGTCGCAGGCCGGGCCGGCACCGATACCGATCGTCGGAATGGTCAGCGTTTTGGTGATTTGTGACGCCAGCGCCGCGGGAACGAGCTCGAGCACGACGGCAAACGCGCCGGCATCCTCCAGCGCTCGCGCGTCGGCCTTCAGCCGCTCGGCGGTCGCGTCGTCCCGTCCCTGCACCCGATAGCCACCGAGCGCGTGCACCGATTGGGGCGTCAAGCCGATGTGTCCCATGACGGGGATTCCGACATCGACCAGACGCCGCACGGTCGGCGCAAGCGGCTGACCGCCCTCGACCTTCACCGCCTGACACCCGGTTTCCTTCATCACGCGGCCGCAATTGCGGAGCGCATCTTCGGGAGTGATCTGGTAGGTCAGGAACGGCATGTCGCAGATCACCATCGCCCGCTCGGCACCGCGCCGTACGATGGTGGTGTGATAGATCATCTGCTCGAGCGTCGCCGACAGTGTGGACGCGGCGCCGGCCAGCACCTGATTGAGCGAGTCGCCGACGAGCAGGATGTCGATGCCGCTCGCGTCGAGCAACCGCGCGAACAGCGCGTCATAGCACGTCAGCGCGACGATGCGCTCACCCTTCTCCTTCATCTCGAGCAGGGTGCGCGTGGTGATGCTAGGCATGGTGCATCGCCTCGAGCTCGGCGATTTCGCGGCGCCAGAAGTCGCGGTTCGGCAGCTCGGGATGCGGAATCGTCAGATTCGCCTCCTGCACGGTGCGCTCGCCGTACCGCACGATATCGAGGTCGAGGGTGCGCGGCCCCCAGCGCTCGCGCCGCTCACGCCCTCGCTCCGCCTCGATCGTGCGACACTGCCGCAGCAGCTCGTCCGGTCCGAGAGTCGTTTCGATCAGCACCATTTGATTCAAGTAGGGATCCTGCGGTACAGGTCCGATGGGCGCGGTCTCTTCCACCTTCGATACCGCGACGACGCGCGTACCCGGCAGCTCGCTGAGACGCCGGCGCGCGTGCGCGAGCTGCGCCGCCCGGTCACCGATGTTGGACCCCAGGGCGACGTATACGCGTTCGCGAGCGGCGGTGATCACGGCGGGCTACGCTACGTTCGCAAAGCCACGAGTCAAGTCACGGAGCATAGTAGCGACCTGTTCGAGGTCGCGGGTAGCCCGTTCGAGGTCGGTCAGTCCTTGCGCGGCCTGCACCGCGCGCGTCGCGACGTCGTCCGCTTCGGCGCGGTTCTGGCCGGCGATACTCGCCACGGCGTTGATGCGCTCGCGCAGCCGGTCGAACGCCACATTCTGCTCGCCGGCGGCGGTGGTGATGCGACCGGCGTGCGCCGTCGCCTCTGCGGTGGCGGCTACGATCGCGTCGAGCGCCTCGAGCGCGGCGGCCGACAGCTCCTCGACGTCGCCCACGTTGACCTGCCCGCGCCGCATCTGTTCCACGACTTCGCCGACTTGCGTGTGAATGTCCTGGACGAGCTCGCCCGCTTCCGCCGCCGCGGCGGCGCTCTGCTCGGCAAGCCGGCGGACTTCATCGGCGACGACGCCGAATCCTTTGCCATGCTTCCCCGCGCGCGCCGCTTCGATCGCGGCGTTGAGCGCCAGGAGATTGGTCATGTCCGCCAGCTCGCGAATCGACGCGATGAAGCCGGTGATGCGCCGGCTCATCTGCCCGAGCTGCTGCACCTTGCTCGAGCTCTCACCGACGAAGGCCTTGAGCGCGACGAGCCGCTCGATCGCCTCGCGGATCTGTTTGCGGTTCCGGCTCGCCACGTCGCTCGCGGCAGTGGAGGCGCGAGCCGCCCCCACGCCGTCATCGGAGACGCGGCGTGAGACCTGCGCCAGGCTCTCCGTCGCCTCCAGCCCGCCGGACACTTCGGTTTCCTCCCGACGCACCCCTTCGCGAATCACGCCCGTAGACGCGGCGACCGCGGCGGCCGCTTCCTTGAGCGCCTCGGCGGTCTGGGCGATGCTCGCGAGCTGGCGCGTCATGCGCTCCACCGTCTCCACCAGCGGACGGCGCAGGTCGGTGATGTGGACGGCGGTCGCGAGCTGGTTGGCGAACGTGGTGATGGTGAGAATGTCCTGGCGGCGGTAGCTGTTCTTTTTGTGGTGCTCCAGCTCCAGCGTGCCGATGACGTGATCGCCGAACTTGAGCGGTACGATCACCAGGCTCTGCACTTCGATGGGCGCGTCGGCGACGCGCTTGTCGCGCGTCACATCGTCGATCACGATCGTCTCACCGCTCGTCGTCGCGGCGCGCCGCAGCGCCGTGATGTCCTCCGACGGCTCCCCCCGCCCTTCCCGGCCGCGCTCGGAGCGATGCACCAGCGACAGCACGCTATCCTGGAGTCGGTAGATCCGGAAATCGCCCCAATCCACCAGGCGGTGCGCCAGCCGCTCGATCCGCTGGAACGAGTCCGCCAGGCTGATGTTGGCGGTGATCACCGCCTCCATCGCGTGGATCTTGTTCAGCTCCTCGGCCGAGATCGCTTCTTCGATCATCTGCTTGAGCAGCAGGCCGAGGAACGTGAGGACGAGGCCGACCAGAATCCACGCGCCGAAGGACCAGGCCACCACCGCGCCGACGAAGATCGTGGCGGCAAGCAGCGTCGCGGCGTACGCGATCACCTCGTAACGCACGATCATGAGGCGCTCGGCCGGCTCCAGTTTGGCGCGGAGGATGAGGCTGAAGTAGAAGAGCACGCGCCCGAAGACGAAATACGCGAGCGCGTAGCCCGCGAGCGCGGGGAGCAGCTCGATGTGAACGACCGGGATCGGGGTGCCGTTGGCCACCATGCCCAGCCAATTCAGGATCGTCGCGTAGACGCCATACGCGGCGACGAGTGTGATGACCTCACGCCCCAGATTGATCCAGGCGACGCGGAGCGGCTTGCGTTGCCACAGCGAGTCGGTGACCGGTATCGCCGCCGCGATCGCCAGCGTCGTGGCAGGCACCCCGACCAGCAGGCTCCCCGCGATCCCCACCAGCGCGGTCTGGGTGAGGTAGGAATACTTGCTCAGCGGAACCGTCAGACCGCGCAGCGCGACGGCGGCGCCGAACAGGACGGCGATTTCGGGGATCTGACTGAGCCAGCGTGGGTCGAGGATGAGAATCGCCACCAGGATCGCGGTGCCGATCCACGCCAGCGCCTGGCTGTAGAGTGCGACGAAGCGCGAGATACTCACGCGTGTACCGCGGCCGCCAGGTCGCGCGTCAGCCGTTCCGCGGCCGCGACGCCCCCTGTCGCGAGGGCATCCATCAGCGCGCTGCCGACGACGACGCCATCGGCGTGCCGGGCGGCCGCCGTCGCCTGCGCCGGCGTCCCGATACCGAATCCGACCGCGACGGGCACGCGCGTGATCGCGCGGATGCGACCCACGTGATGCGCGAGATCGGGAGGCACGGTGTCGCGCGCGCCGGTGACGCCGAGTCGCGAGATCAGGTACACGAAGCCGCTTGCGTGCTTCAGGGCGGCGGCGAGCCGCTCGTCGTCCGTGGTCGGCGCGACGAGCCGGATGAGGGACAGGGCGCTGCTCGTGACCGCCTGTTCCACGCCCGCATCGGCACCGGCGGGGAGATCGGTCAGCACCACTCCCGAGACACCGGCGCCCTGCGCGTCGCGAATGAAACGGTCGACACCGTGGGCCATCACCGGATTCAGATACGTCATGATGATGACCGGTACGTCGAGCGCCGCTTGCCGCACCAGGTCGAGGACACGGGGCAGCGTCATCCCCTTTTCCAGCGCGGCCTGGGTGGTGCGTTGGATCGTCGGCCCGTCGGCGAGCGGGTCGGAGAACGGGACACCGACCTCGACGAAGTCGGCGCCGGCCGCCGCGACGCGTCGCAGCACGTCGAGCGAGACGTCGGGAGTGGGGAATCCCGCGGTGATGTACGGGATGAGTGCGCGCTGTTTGCCCAAGGCTCGCCACTGCTGAGCGAGAGAAAGGGGCGCCGCGCGGTCAGACAAAGTAGTCGCTGACGTTGATGCCGTATTTGACCGGGTCGGTGACCTTGACGATGGTGCGCGGGTAGTTGCCGTTCGCGTCTTTCTCCGACAGATCGACCACCGTCCCGGGCTTGAGCAGCGCGCCATCCGGGGTCGTGACGATCCGGACCACAGGGCGATGCACGTGCCCCACGTCGGGGTTGGCGTTGTGCACGAGCGCCACCTCGTACGTGTCCAGAATGACGCACGTTCCGACGGGATAGATGCCGATCAGGTTGATGAACGCCTTGACCACGACCGGATCGTAGCCGCGGCGCGGGTTTTCCCACATCTCCTTCAGCACCTGATCGGGTTGGATGGGGACGGTCTGATACACGCGCCGGCTCGTCGCCGCATCGAACCCGTCCGCCACCGCGATGATCTTGGAATAGATCGAGAGAATGCGCGGGCGAATCGACTTGGGATAGCCGGTCAGGTCGATCTTCATGTGGTGCTCGTACGCCACGACCATTCCCCGATACGGGATCTCGCCGTAGCCGCGCAACCCGAACAGCGTGAGCACGCCGAGCCACGGATGCGCCTGCATGATCCGCCATTCTTCCTCGGTGAGGCCGCCGTCCTTATTCAGAACCTCGAGCGGCACGCGCGATTTCCCCACGTCGTGGAACAGCGCCGCCATGCCGACATCGTAGAGCTGCAGCTTGGTGAGTCCCAGCTTGCGGCCCAGCGCGACCGAGAAGATGCAGACGTTGACCGAGTGGGTGAACGTGTACTCATCGTAGTCGCGCAGCGTGGTGAGGCCGACGAGCGACGACTCGTTATTGAGCACTTGATCGACGATCGCCTGCACGGCGCGCTTCACCTTCTTCACGTTGGCCGTGCGACCCATGCGAATGCTGTTGATGACTTCCTTGGTGACCGCCACCGAGCGCGCGTAGGTGCGCTTGGCCGCTTCCTTCTGCCGCTCCTCCTCCTCGACGTCCTCTTCCGCCTCGAGCGGCGGCTCGACGCTGATGAACGAGACGCCTCCGTCCGTCAGCTTCTGCGACAGCTCGAACAACTTGTTGGGGTTCGCTTCCTTCGCCGCGTACGACAGCAGCAGCGACACAAACACCTGCAGCTGGCGACGGTCTACGCCTTCGTCCATGCGCACCGCGCCAACACCGCATTGCTGGAAGATGTTGAGGATGTGCGAGAAGGACGCATAGTTGTCGAGGTCGAGTCGGAGGCGCGTCGAGTTCACGAAGATGAACTCGCCCTGGATGCGAATCTCGAGCTCGCGCTCGACGTCGAGCAGCTGTTTGGTGGTGGCCGAGAGATCGTCGAGTGCCTTCTGCACCTGGGCGTTCTCGATGGGATACAGCTTCAGCGAGCGGAACGCGGTGTACATCACGACCAGGAAGTCCCGACCGGCGTGACGGAGGAAACCGTCCGTGGTCTGGACGGTCTCCATCATCGACGGGCGCTTCCCGCCGCCGGCGGGTGCCGTCATGTGGCCGGCCCGACCTCGCGCAGCGCGCGATTCACCGCGTTGCGGACGAGCGGCTCCTTATCCTGCATGACCTTTTCCAGCACGTCGCGCGCCGCCGGCGTGCGGATCTTGCCGAGCGCCATCGCGGCACAGGCGCGCGTTTCGGGATCCTCCTTGCGCGCCAGCAAGCCTTTGGAGATCAGGATTTTCTCCAGCGCCGCGATGCCCGGGGCGCCGGCGAGCGAGCCGTAGGCTTCGAAAAACGCCATCTTCTCGGTGAGGTCGGCTTCCTTCAGCTTCGCCCCCAGCACGGCGGCCTCGATGCGGGGGAACGCATTGCGGTGCCCGCGTTGGCCCAGAAACTTGACCGCGGTAATCCGGACGTCGCGCTCCCCGTCGTCGATCGCCTTCTCGAGGAGGCGGGTCGCGCTGGGGCTGCCGATGGTGGTGAGCGCTTCGACGACGGCCAGCTTCAGATCGCGCTCGCCGTGTTCGAGCAGCGGCCCCATCCCCTCCGGCGCTCCGGTCAGCTTCAGGCGGCCGGCGACGCGGACCATCTCGATCTGCACGACCGCATCGCTGCTCGCGAGCGCCTTGAGCACTTCCCCTGCGTGTGCTTGCGCCAGGCGTTCGGCCGATGACTGCACCAGCGCGCGCACGCGCTCGTTATGCAGTTTCGGCAGCCAGCCCATGAGGGGCGTCAACGCGTCGGCGCGCAGCTCACTGAACAGCTCGCTCAGGTCCTCTTCGGTCGGATGACTTGTCGCTTCGTCCAGCGACTGCAGCAGCTGGGACAGCGCATCGGCCTGGGAGAGGCGGGTCGGCAGCTGCTCGAGGACCTGGCGGTGCTCGGGGATCACCTCGCGGGCGCGCTGCAGAATGACCTTGCATTCGCGCAGGATGAACGCGACCGAGCGGAAGTCTCCCGCGCCCAGCAGATACGGGATGAAGTTCTCGACGATCGAAATCAGCTCCGCGCGGACCGTGCCGTAGATCTGCAGCTCCAGCAGGTCGAACAGCATCGCGAGCACATTGCGGCGCAGGTCCTGCGCGTACTCGCGCTCGACCTCTTTGTGGAGATACTCGATCTCCTTGTCGTCGAGGAAGTAGAGCGTGGTGTCGAAGTCGTCGACCGAAACGAGCCCCTCGCGCTTGGGGGGCGCTTCCTCTTCGACCTGGCGCCGAATCGCCATGGGATCGGTCGAGCCGCCCTCGTCGCCGGGCGTCCCTCCTGCTCCGCCGATACTCGGACCCGCCTCCGAGCGCTCGATGGGGACGGCGTTCTCGGTGGCAAGCTCACGGAATGTGTAGCTGATGAGCTGGAAGTCTTCCGCCCACAGCAGCGTCAGCAGATCGTCGGGCGCGTCCGCCTGCAGGTTCTTGGCCTGCTGCAGGACGCCGAGGAAGCGGACGATTTCGAGGTCTTCCACACCGGGCTTGAAGCTCAGCGAGCGCACGCCGTCCTTGTACAGCGTCCACGCGATACTCTCGTGGCGCTGATCCTGGTTGTAGATGACGTGATCTTCCCAGCGCATTTCCGTTTCGCCGATGTCCAGGATCAGATCATCCGTGGCTTGCCAGATCTGGCGGAAGGCGGTGCGGATGTTCTCGACTGCGCGCTGGTAGACGGGGTTGTTCGGCATGTACAGCTGCGTCGCCCGCATCCCTTTGCTGACGATCTGCATCAGCTCCTCCACCTGTGAGGGTGGGAGGGCCAGCTCGGGGACCTCGGGCGCGGGATTCGTCAGAGCGCGGCTCCCGTAAGCTCCGCGACCATGGCGACGTCTTTGTCGCCACGACCGCTCAAATTGATGAGGATGAGATCGTCGGAGGCTCGGCGGCTCTTCAACACCCACGCGATGGCGTGGGCACTCTCAAGTGCCGGGAGGATGCCTTCCAGCCGCGAGAGGGCGGCGAAGGCATCCAGGGCCTCCCGATCAGTCACGGCGTCATACAATACGCGACCCGTGTCCTTCAGGTAAGCGTGCTCCGGGCCCACGCCCGGGTAGTCGAGACCCGCCGAAACACTATGAGCGGGCTGGACCTGCCCGTCGGCGTCCTGCAACAAATAACTCAGACTCCCGTGGAACACGCCCGGCCGTCCGGCGCCCAGCGTCGCCGCGTGCCGATGACTGGCGACCCCCTCGCCTGCCGCTTCCACGCCCACGAGCTGCACGCCGGAGTCCGCGAGGAACGCGGTAAAGATTCCCATCGCGTTCGAGCCGCCGCCCACGCACGCCACGACAACGGTGGGCAGCCGCCCGAGTTGCTCGAGGACCTGAGCACGCGCTTCGCGTCCGATGACTGACTGGAAGTCGCGGACCAGACGCGGAAACGGATCTGGTCCGACCACCGAGCCGATGATGTAGTGGGTGGTAGTGACATTCGTGACCCAGTCGCGCAACGCTTCGTTGGTGGCGTCCTTGAGCGTCCGCGTTCCCGACGTCACGGGGACGACCTTGGCGCCCATCAATTCCATGCGGTACACGTTGAGCCGCTGGCGGCGCATGTCTGCTTCGCCCATGTAGACGATGCACTCGAGGCCGAAGCGCGCGCACACCGTCGCTGTGGCGACGCCATGCTGCCCGGCTCCCGTCTCGGCGATGATACGCCGCTTCTTCATGCGCTGCGCCAGCAGCACCTGGCCGAGCGTGTTGTTGATCTTGTGAGCGCCCGTATGGTTCAAGTCTTCACGTTTTAGAATGACCTTGGCGCCAACCTGGGCGGAAAGGCGCGGGACCGCGGTGATGGGCGTCGGCCGGCCCACGTAGTTGCGGAGCAGGTCGTCCAGCTCCGACCAGAACCGCGGATCGGCCCGGGCCGCATCATACACGGCCGCCAACTCCTCCAGCGCATGCATCAATGTTTCGGGGACGTAGCGACCACCGTAGGGGCCGAATCTGCCGGTAACGGATGTGTCGTGTGCGCTCATCGTTGTTCACACCCTGAAGGGTGTGCGTTAGCCGGTCGATTCACGATCGAACTCCGCTCTCTCTTTTTACTCCAACCAACTCTCGCACCGCCCCTTCAGGATCACCGTGCCGAGCCACACTCGTCCCCACGAGGACCAAGTCGGCCCCCGCCGCGGCGAGGCGCTCCACGTCTGCGCGGCGCTCGACCCCGCTTTCGGCCACCACGGTCACTCCCGCTGGCACCCGGCTGATGATTTGCTCGGCTCCTCGGAGGTCGAGATCGAACGTCGTGAGATCCCGCGCGTTCACGCCCAGGACGCTGGGGCGCGCTGCCAGGGCGGCGTCGAGCTCAGCTTCAGCATGGACCTCGACGAGCGTCGCCAATCCCCAGGTGCGGGCTGCCTTGCCCAGCATGCGCAGCTGTTCGGGCGAGACGGCACGGGCGATCAGCAGCACGGCGCTCGCGCCGGCAGCTCGCGCTTCCATTATTTGCAGCTCGTCGAGGATGAAGTCCTTGCGGAGCACGGGTACGGAGACCGCAGCAGCAACGCGAGACAGGTCCTCGAGCGATCCTCCAAAGTGCGTCCCTTCGGTGAGCACCGAAACGGCCATGGCGCCGCCGCGCAGGTACGCCCGCGCGTGGACCACCGGATCGAGGTCGGTGCGGATCGCGCCCTGCGACGGGGAGCGGCGCTTCACTTCCGCGATCAGGCCGACGGTACCGCCGACGTCGCCGGGGAACGGGCGGACGGCCGGGCCCGCCGCGGCCGCTCTTTCCAGCTCCGCAGCACTAACACGCAGCGCGGTCACCCGCGAGCGCGCTTCCGCCAGAATAGCGTTTAGTGAGGCGTGGTGCGGGTTTTCAGGCATCCTTGCGTTCGGTTGATTTTCGGGTAGATTAGTTTTTCGGTAAATCTTCGGGAGCCACCATGCCGGTCACGCGTCGCCAGCGCGAGATCCTCGACTACATCACCAAGCACCTCGATGACAAGGGGTATGCTCCCAGCTTCGAGGAGATCGCCCGTCAGTTCGGCTTCCAGTCCCTCGCGACGGTTCACGAGCACCTCACCAATCTGGAACGCAAGGGATACATCCGCCGCACGCACAACGAAAGCCGCGCGATCGAAGTCGTTCCGCCCAAGGGTCAGACCGGGGCCACGGAGCTGCCGTTGCTGGGCCTGGTGGCGGCCGGACACCCGATCGAGGCGGTCACGAACGACGAAACCATTGCGGTCCCCGATGAGCTCCTGCCGCGCCGCGGGCGCAGCTATGTCCTCAAGGTGCGGGGCGATTCGATGATCGACGAGCACATCAAGGACGGCGATTACGTCGTCGTTCAGGAACGCAATCAGGCCGACAGCGGCCAAACGGTGATCGCGCTCGTTCATGGCGCAGGCGTAACCGTCAAACGGTTCTATCGTGAGCCCGGCGGCTGGATCAGGCTACAGCCCGCCAATGACACCGTGCAGCCCCTGCGCATCAACGAACGGGACGTGATCGTCCAGGGCGTGGTGGTGGGCGTCATCAGGAAATACTAGCCGTAGCCTTGCGCAGCCGGTCGAGCGCGCCGCGCGCCGCTCCGGATGCGACAACCTCGCGCGCTCTGCCGATGCCCTCGGCGAGTGAGCCCGCGATGCCCGCCACGTAGATCGCCGCGCCCGCGTTCAGCAGCACGGCCGCCAGTCCCGAAGGGTCCGCAGACCCGTTTCCCAGAATTCGCTCCAACCGCTCGGCATTCGCGGCCGGTTCTCCGCCCTGCAGCTCCGCGACATCCCTGATGCCCAGGCGGAATCGCTCCGGATCGATCTCCCAGCGACGCACGCTGCCGTCCTTCACCTCCCATACATCCGTGATTCCGTGGGGGGAGATCTCATCCATGCCGACGCGGCCGTGTACGACGAGCGCGTGCTCGGCGCCGAGGCGCAGCAGCGCATCGGCGACGATGCCGGCGCGATCGGGATCGGCGACGCCAACGACCTGGCGGCGCACACTGGCCGGATTCGCGAGCGGGCCGACGAGATTCATCAGTGTCGCAGTCCCCAGCTCACGCCGGACAGCCCCCACATGCTTCATGGCCGGATGAAAGTTGGGCGCAAACAGAAATACGACGCGGGCCTCCTGCAATACTCGAGTCGCCGTTGACGCATCGAGCATGATCCGGAGGCCGAGTGCTTCGAGCACGTCCGCGGATCCGCAGCGCGACGTATACGAGCGGTTGCCATGTTTGGGGACAACCGCGCCCGCGCCGGCGGCCACGAATGCCGCGACGGTCGAAATGTTGAACGTCGATACGGTGCCGCCGCCGGTTCCGCATGTGTCGACGAGATGTTCGTGAGGGACATCGATGCGGACCATGGTCGCGCGCAGGGCACGCGTCGCCCCGGCCAGCTCATCCGCGGTCTCGCCCTTGGCACGCAGCCCCAGCAACAGGCCGCCGATTTGCGCCGGCGTCGCTTCGCCGCTCATCACGACGCCGAAAACCTCGGCCGTCTGCTCTTCCGAGAGCGATTGGCGATTGGCGAGTGCACTGAGCGCGCGGCGCAGCGGCGAAGCGTCCATGGGGGTTTAAGCCTATCACCCTTGTCAAATAGTGACAACGAGTTGCATCTTTCCCACCGTGACGAGCCGTTCCCACCCCTTCCTCGCGGTGGTCCAGTACGACGGGAGCGGCTTCGCAGGGTGGCAGCGGCAGCCGAAGGATCGCACAGTTCAAGCGGATTTCGAGGCGGTGCTGGAGCGCCTCATGGGTCGCCGCACCGTCGCGACCGGCGCCGGCCGCACCGACACCGGGGTTCATGCCCTGGGCCAGGGCGTCAGTTTTCTGGGGAGCGCGCGGTGGGATACAGAGCCGAACGCGCTCCGTCGGGCCCTGAATGCGCTGCTGCCGCGTGAGATTTGGGTGCAGCAGGTGCACCGGATGCGGCCGGGGTTCGATGCGCGACGCAGCGCGACGGCGCGTCGTTACCGCTATCTGATCGGAACGGACGAGGCGGCCGCGTCCCCGTTTCGCAGGCCGTACGAGTGGGCCCTCGGTCCCGGGGGGCGGGGGGGTGGCGCGCTCGACGTCAGCGCGCTCCAGCGCGCGGCGGTCGCTCTCGTGGGAGCGCACGACTTTCGCGGCCTGGCTGCGGCCGGCGCGAACACCGCCCATTACCGATGCCGCGTGGCGCTAGCCGAATGGGCGCCGCGAGCGGACGGAATGGGGATGGCGTTCACGGTCGAGGCCGATCGGTTTCTGCATCACATGGTGCGCTTCATTGTCGGCACTATGGTCGATATCGCCCTTGGCCGGCGCCCGCCGGCGGATTTCCTCCGTCTGCTCAGTGCGACCGATAATCTGGCGGCTAGCCCGCCCGCACCGCCTCAGGGTCTGTACCTGGAGGCGGTGCAGTATCCACCGGACCTCTACGCCGAGGAGTCGACCGCATGAAGTTTTTCCTCGACACAGCCAGTCTCAAGGATATCAGCTGGGCGGCGCAGGCCGGGCTGATCGACGGCATCACCACGAATCCCACGCTCCTCTCCAAGCAGGCCGGCGATCTCGATCCGCGCGACGTGCTGAAAGAGATCTGCTCGCTCGTCGATGGCCCGGTCTCGGCGGAGGTTGTGGCGGTTGACGCGGACGACATGGTCAAGGAAGGCACCGAGCTCGCGAAAATCGCCGAGAACATCGTCGTGAAGATTCCGATGCTCGAAGCGGGAATGGTCGCCGTGCGGCGTCTCGCGTCGGCGGGGATCCGCACCAACGTCACCCTGTGTTTTTCGAGCGTGCAGTGCCTCATCGCGGCCAAGGCGGGCGCGTCGTACGTCAGTCCGTTCATCGGCCGGCTGGACGACGTCGGGCAGGAAGGGATGGACGTCATCCGTGAAGCGCGCGTGATCTTCGACAATTACAACATCGAAACGGAAATCCTCGCGGCATCCATTCGCCATCCGCGGCACGTCGTCGAAGCGGCGATGATCGGCGCGGACGTTGCGACGCTGCCGCCCGACGTGCTGAAGAAGCTGCTGCAGCATCCGCTGACCGATCGCGGTCTCGATCAGTTCCTCGCCGACTGGAGCAAGCTGGTCGCGCGAGCGAAGGCCGCGGTTTGAACTGGGTTTCGCCGCTCTCTACACGCTACGCGTCTCCGGCCATGCAGGCGCTCTGGGGCGAGCGCCGTCGCATCGGTCTGTGGCGCCGGCTGTGGCTGGCGCTGATGGAAACCCAAAAAGAGCTCGGGCTGGAAATTCCCGATGCCGCGCTCACGCAGCTGCGGGCGCACCTCGACGACGCTGATCTCGACAAGGCCGCCGAGTACGAGCGGCGCCTGCGCCACGACGTCATGGCGCATATCCACCACCTCGGCGATCAGGCTCCGGCCGCCCGGCCCTACATCCACCTGGGCGCGACGAGCGCGTTCGTCACCGACAACGCCGACCTCCTCTTGATGCGGGAGGCGATGGTCCTCCTCCTGGGGCGGATCGGCGCCGTGCTCGTCGCGCTTGCCAAGCAGGCGCGGCGGTATCGCGCCCTCCCCTGCCTCGCGTACACGCACTTCCAGGCGGCACAGCTCACGACCGTCGGGAAGCGCATGACGCTCTGGATGCAGGATTTCGCGCTCGATGCCGAAGAGGTCCTGCATCGAATCGCCACGATGCGCTTCCGCGGCGTCAAAGGGACGACGGGGACCCAGGCCAGCTTTCTCGAGCTGTTCGACGGCGATCACGCCAAGGTCAGCGAGCTCGACACGCGCGTGTCGCGCACGATGGGATTCGATGCGGTCTTCCCGGTGACTGGGCAGACCTATACCCGTAAGCTCGACGCCCAAATCCTCGCGGTGCTGTCCGGCATAGCGCAGTCGGTCGCGAAATTCGCCACCGATCTCCGGTTGTTGCAGCACGAGGGCGAGGTACTCGAGCCGTTCGAGGGCGAGCAGGTCGGCTCGTCCGCCATGCCCTACAAGCGCAATCCGATGCGGGCCGAGCGAATGACCGGACTCGCCCGGTTCGTGATCGAGCTCGAGGGAAACGCCGCACACACGGCGGCTCAGCAGTGGCTCGAGCGGACGCTCGATGACAGCGCCAACCGCCGCCTCGTGATTCCGGAGGCGTTCCTGGTGACGGATGCGCTGCTCGTGCTCGCGACGAATGTCGCCGCCGGGCTGGAGGTGCGGGAATCCACGATCGCTGCGCATGTGGCCGACGCCATGCCGTTTCTGGCGACCGAGCGGCTGCTGATGCGTGGCGTGAAGGCGGGTGGCGACCGCCAGCGGCTCCACGAGGTCATCCGCGGTCACAGCTTGCAAGGCGGCAAGGATCTGCTCGAGCGGCTGGCCCACGATGCGGAATTCAAGCGCCTCGGTGTGCGCGCCACGGCCGGTGAGCTCCAACCAGCAGGATACGTGGGCCGGGCTCCACAACAGGTCGACGACTTCCTCGATCGCGTGCTTCCCGACGTGACGCGCTCCATTCAGGCGGCCGCGCCGGCAGCGGCCGCAGCGGAGGTACAGGTATGACCGGTGCCGTCCTGGTTCAAAGCAAGCTGCCACTCCCGCTGCTGCGGCGCGGGAAGGTGCGAGAGGTCTACGAGGTCGATGACACGACACTGCTGCTCGTGGCGAGCGACCGGGTCAGTGCGTTCGATGTCGTGATGCTCGAAGCGGTCCCGCACAAGGGCGCGGTGCTCACCCAGATGAGCGCGTTCTGGTTCGCGCGCCTGCACTCGGTGATGCCGCACCACCTGCTCTCCGCCGACGTCGATGAGATCATCCGGCGCGTGCCCGTGCTGGCTCCGCACCGCGACGAGCTGCACGGCCGCTCGATGCTGACGCGCCGGGCTACCACCGTGCCGTTCGAATGCGTGGTGCGTGGGTACATCTCGGGGTCGGCGTGGGCGGAGTACACGCGGACGGGCACGCTCGCCGGGGAGCCGATGCCCACAGGCCTGATCGAAAGCGCGCGGCTCGATCCTCCGATCTTCTCGCCGGCGACCAAGGCCGAGCAGGGCCACGACGAGAATGTGACGTTCGATCATGTCGCGCGCGCCCTGGGGCGCGCGGCGGCCGAGCGGCTGCGCACGGCGAGTCTCGACCTCTATGAGGCCGGCCGCGCCTACGCCGCCGAACGCGGGATCATCATCGCCGACACGAAGTTCGAATTCGGGACGACCGCGAGCGGCGAGCTGCTCGTGATCGACGAGATCCTGACTCCGGACTCGTCTCGCTTCTGGCCGGCCGATCGCTACCAGCCGGGCCGCGGGCAACCCAGCTTCGACAAGCAGCCGCTGCGCGACTACCTCGCGGACCTGAAGAAACAGGGACAGTGGAATGGTGAGGCTCCTCCGCCCGCGTTGCCACCCGAGGTCGTGACCGCGACGAGTGAGCGGTATCGCGATGCGTATCGACGCGTCACTGGGAAAGAGTTGGAGTGAGGGTTGCGCGCGAAGGATGGCCGTTCATTGCGATCGCATGGATGCTGGCGGTGGCGGCGGCATTCTGGTGGTGGCCGCTGGGCGCTCTCGTCGCCGTCGTGGCGATCTGGGTCGTCGCCTTTTTTCGGGACCCGATTCGTCCGGGACCGCGCGGTGAGCGCTACGTCGTGGCTGCCGCTGAGGGCCACGTGGTGCACGTGGTCGAGATCGACGAGCCCATGTACGTCAAAGAGCGCTCCGTACGGATTTCGATCTTTCTCTCCGTCTTCGATGTGCACGTGAACCGCTACCCGGTGGACGGCACGGTCGAGCTGGTGCACTACAACAAAGGAAAATTCCTGCACGCCGGCAGTGAAAAGGCGAGCCTCGACAATGAACAGGCGTCTATCGGCATCACCGGCCCACGCGGGCGGGTGCTGGTGCGCCAGATCGCCGGTTTGATCGCCCGTCGCATCGTGACGGACGCGAAGCCGGGCGAGCGCGTGACGCAGGGTGCGCGGATGGGTCTGATCCGCTTCGGCTCGCGCACCGACGTCTTTCTGCCGCTGTCCGCGCGTCCGGCCCTGAAGATCAAACCGGGGGACCGGGTGCGGGTGGGTGGCACCGTGTTGGCGGAGTACTCATGAGACCGCCCCCCTTGCCGCTGCGGCGCGTGGTGATCGTCGTGCCGAGCCTGTTCACGCTGTTCAATCTGTTCTTCGGCATCTGGGCGATCGTCCTCGCCACCCGCGGCGAGTTCTACCGGGCCGGCTGGTTCATCGTGTTCGCCGGCATTCTCGACACACTCGACGGACGCGTGGCGCGGATCTCGGGGACCGGGACCCGCTTCGGTGCCGAGCTCGACAGTCTGGTGGACATCGTCAGCTTCGGCGTCGCCCCCACCTTCCTTATGTATCAGGTGGAGTTCGCGGGTGGCGGCGGGGCGGCGTGGATTTTCTGCTATTTCTTCGTCATGGCGGCGGCCATTCGCCTGGCACGCTTCAATGTGACCCAGGCGGGCCGGGCCAAGGCCTACTTCATCGGTCTGCCGTCGCCCGCGGCGGGCATGACGCTGGCGACCTACTACCCGTTCACCCAGACCGCATTGTACGGCTCGCTGCACGGGCCGCCGTGGCATCTGTTGCTCACGTTCCTGATGATCGCGCTGACGATTCTGATGGTGAGCAACGTGCATTACCCCACGCTCCCACGGGCGGGGTTCCGCACTGCAAGCGGACTATTGGGCCTCACCCTGATTGTTGTTATCCTGGTATTTGGAATCTGGAAGCACGACGAGTTCCTGTTTCCGTTGGGCATCGTCTACATGACCTACGGTGTCGTGCGGGCCATTCTGCTCGGATTCTTCGCGGGCCCAGCCGAGGACGAGGAGGCGGAAATCGCCGGACCAATCGTGATCGACGAAAGCAGCCAGACCTACCGTGGAGGGGCGGGCGGGGGAGCGGGGGGGCCGAGGCGCCCTGGAGCCGCATGAGCGCCTACACGGTCGAAATCCGGGTGATGCCGCGCGCCGCGTTGCTCGATCCGCAGGGACAGGCGGTGCAGCATGCCCTCCACTCGCTCGGCTTCGGCGACGTCGGTAGCGTGCGCGCCGGAAAGCACCTCGTGCTACAGGTGCAGGCCGCCACGCGCGAGGAGGCGGCTGCCAAAGCGCGGACCATGTGCGATCGCCTGCTGGCCAATCCGGTGACCGAGGATTACGAATGCAGCGTGTCGCCGTAGTCGTCTTCCCCGGGTCGAATTGCGACGCAGATACCCTCGACGCCGCCCGCGCGGCGGGGTCCGAGGCCTACTACGTGTGGCATCGCGACACCGACCTCAAACAGGCCGATGCGGTGATCCTGCCGGGCGGCTTCAGCTACGGCGACTACCTGCGCTCGGGGGCGATCGCGCGGTTCTCTCCGGTGCTGCGTGCCGTCACCGCGCACGCGCGCGCCGGCGGCCCGGTCCTCGGGATTTGCAACGGCTTTCAGATTCTGTGCGAGGCTGGGCTGTTGCCGGGCGCGTTGATGCGCAATATCCGGCTGAAGTTTCTCTCGCGACCGGTCCGAGTGCGGGTGGAAACGGCGGATACGCCGTTCACGAACCGGTACGAGCGCGGCGAAGAGCTGACGCTGCCGATCGCCCATGGCGATGGCCGCTACGTCGCGGACGCGCCGACGGCGGCCGAGCTCGAGGCGAATGCCCAGATCGTTCTGCGGTACGTCACCGAGAATCCCAACGGCTCGACGCACGATATTGCCGGCGTGTGCAACGCCGGACGCAATGTGGTGGGGATCATGCCCCATCCGGAGCGCCGTAATGCGCTGGTTTTGGGTGGTCAGGACGGCGCCCGCGTCTTCCTCTCTCTGGAGGCTCGCAATGCGACGCAGCACGCTGGCGATATGCGCGCTGTTGATGGTCGCCACCTCAGGGTGTGACCAGGTCAACACCGCGAAGGCCAAGCTGAAGCTGGCGTGGGACAAGCTGCGGGGCCGCTCGACCCAGACGGCACCGCCGCCTCCTCCTGCGCGCCTCGCACCCGACACGGCGGGTGCACGGGTGGTCGCGCAGCAAGAGCAAGCCCAGCATCGCGGGCCGCGGCCCCCCTCCGCCCCCTCCGGCAATCCGCCCGCCAATCGCGACGTCCCCTACCGTTCCGTCGACACCGGAACGGTGGCGCCCGGGATGACGGAGCGTGAAATCTACGAGCTGTGGGCGGCGCCGGCGGCGGTGCGCCGGATCGGCGAATACACCTACCTCTTTTTCCAAAACGGCTGTGAGTACACCTGCGGCACGATGGACGTGGTGACGCTCAAGGATGGGCATGTCGTCGATGCAATCGTGCGGTGGGACGGTCATCGCTACTCCGGTGAGTCTTCGTCCCCGCCGGGGCGCGTGCCGTTCGCGAATCCGGGCGGCGACACGCTTCAGATGCCGGCGCCTCCCCCTCCCCCTCCCCCTCCCCCTGCTCCGCCGCCGGCTCCATGACGCACGACCGGCCCAGTAAGAACGAGGACGAATACTTCGCGCGGCGCGACGCCGAGCTGCTGCGCCAGCATCGCGAGTCGGCCAGGAGGAGCGCCGCCGCGATCGAGCGCAAGACCCACTACATGAAGTGTCCGAAATGCGGCTACGATCTGATCACCGGTGACTGGGATGGGGTGCAGATCGAGCAGTGCACCAACTGCCACGGCATCTGGTGCGATGCGGACGAGGTGAAAGCGATACTCAAGCGGCCGACTCCCACGAACAACATCCTGGCTCGGATATTCCGCGCCGTCGCGAAGGGCGTGACCCGATCGTGATCGATCCGCAGATCACCCCCGAGCTGGTGCAGGAACACAACCTCACAACCGAAGAATACGAACGCATCCTCGCGCTGCTCGGCCGCACGCCCACGTTCCCCGAGTTGGGCATTTTCTCCGCGCTGTGGAGCGAGCACTGCTCGTACAAGCACTCGCGACCCATCCTCAAGAGCTTCCCCACGACCGGGCCGCAGGTCGTGCAGGGCCCCGGTGAAAACGCCGGCGTCCTGCGACTTCCGGACGGCTGGGCAGTCGCGTTCAAGATCGAGTCGCACAATCACCCCTCCGCCGTGGAGCCCTACCAGGGCGCGGCCACAGGGGCCGGCGGGATTCTGCGCGACGTCTTCACGATGGGCGCTCGGCCCGTCGCGTTGCTCAACAGCCTCCGCTTCGGCCCGCTCGACCAGCCGCGGAACCGCTATCTGTTCGCGGGCGTGGTGCGCGGCATCGGCGACTACGGCAACTGCGTCGGTGTGCCGACGCTCGGTGGTGAAGTCGATTTCGCGCCCGGCTATTCCGGCAATCCCCTCGTCAATGCGATGTGCGTCGGGATCCTCAGAGAGAAAGACCTCATCAAGGCCGCCGCCCACGGCGTGGGCAACCTGCTCCTCGCCGTCGGCTCACGCACGGGCCGGGACGGCATTCATGGAGCGTCGTTCGCGTCGGAAGAGCTGACGCAGGAGAGCGAGCAGCGGCGCCCGCAAGTTCAGGTCGGCGACCCGTTCACCGAAAAGCTGCTGCTCGAAGCGAGCCTCGAGCTCATCGGCTCGGGCCACATCGTCGCGATCCAGGACATGGGGGCCGCCGGGCTCACATCGTCGTCGGCGGAGATGGCGGCGCGCGGCGGCGTGGGCGTCGAGATCGATCTCTCCAAAGTTCCGACGCGCGAGCCGGGGATGACCCCGTACGAGATTCTGCTGTCCGAATCGCAGGAGCGCATGCTCGTCGTCGCGAAGGCCGACCGGGTCAAGGAAGTCCAGGCGATCGCGGCCAAGTGGGAGCTCGATGCGACGCCGATCGGCCGGGTGACGGATGACGGGATGTACCGCTGTCTGTGGGAAGGCAAGGTCGTTGTCGAGATCCCCGGCCAGCGCTTGGTTGACGACTGCCCCGTCTACTATCCCGAAGCCGCCGAAGATCCCCGAATCGCGGCGCTCCGCACCGCATCTCCCACGCACCACGCACCACGCACCACGCCCACCCAGGCGCTACTGGCGCTTTTGGATTCCCCAGCATTGGCCAGCAAGCGCTGGGTCTTCGAACAATACGACTCGACCGTCCAGGCGAGCACCGCGATCCCGCCGGGCGGTGACGCGGGCGTGCTGCGCGTGCGGTACACCGATTTTGGAATCGCTGTCAAAACGGATTGCAACAGCCGCTACGTCCGGCTCGATCCCTACGAGGGCGGCAAGGCGACCGTCGCCGAGGCGGCACGCAACGTCGCCTGCACCGGCGCTCGACCGCTCGGCATCACCGACTGCTTGAACTTCGGGAGTCCTGAGCGGCCAGAGGTGTTCTATCAATTCCGCGAAGCGTGCCGGGGCATCGCCGATGCCTGTCGCGCGCTCGGTACGCCTGTGACGGGCGGCAACGTCTCCTTCTACAACGAGAGTCCTTCCGGTGCGGTCGATCCCACACCCGTCGTGGGAATGATCGGCCTCCTCACGCGGATCGACCGTGCGGTGCCGAGTCACGCACGCGCGCCGGGTGATGTGGTTTTTGTCCTGGGGGAGACGCGCGCCGAGCTGGGTGGGTCGGCGTACTGGGAGATTTGCCACGACTTCATCGGCGGCCAGCCGCCGCGTGTGAACTTGGATGACGAGAAGCGCCTCGGCGACTTCCTGGTGGCCGGCGCGGAGCGCGGCTTGTTCCGGTCGGCGCACGACTGCTCGCATGGTGGCCTCGGCGTCGCGCTTGCGGAGGTCGCGATGGGCGGCCCGTATCAGGTGCAGGGATTCGGATTGGACGTTGACTTGAGCACGTACCATGCCCCACTCACCACGCACCAGTTGTTGTTCAGCGAATCTCACGGGCGCGCCGTAATCACCTGCTCGGCCGAGCGGGTGGCGGCCGTGCAGGCGCTGGCAGGCGAGTTGGGAGTCCCAGCACTGCGTGTCGGTTCGGTCGGTCCCGTTGACGGCACCTTCCGCATCGTGCTGCGAGACGAAAAAGTAGAGGAATCAGTGGGACGCCTGAGGGAGCTATATTTCGGCGCCATTCCTCGACGCATGGGAGACTGACCGAAGCAATGTGCGGCATCATCGGCGTAGCGGGCGTTTCTGACGCATCCCGCGTCACCTACCTGGGGCTCTACAGCCTGCAGCACCGCGGCCAGGAGTCCGGCGGGATGGTTGCGGTCGATGGGGCCGGTGTGGCCCGCGCCCATCGCGGTATGGGACTGGTATCCGACGTCTTCGGTGAAGCGGCGCTGGCCGGACTCCCGGGCGACGTTGCGATCGGTCATACCCGCTACTCGACGGCGGGCTCGTCCGTCCTCGCCAATGCGCAGCCCATCCTCGCCGGTTATCACGAGGGCCCGCTGGCGCTCGCCCACAATGGCAACCTCACCAATGCCGCCGCGCTGCGATCCGATCTCGTGGCCAAAGGCTCGATCTTCCAGACCTCATCCGACAGTGAGGTTCTGATTCACCTCATCGCGCGCTCCGAAGCGCGCGAGCCCGAAGATCAGTTGCTCGATGCGCTGGAGCGCGTCGAGGGCGCGTACTCACTCGTCGTGACGATCGGCCGGACGCTCTATGCCATCGTGGATCCGCGCGGCTTCCGGCCCTTGTGGCTGGGCAAGCTGGGCGACGGCTACGTCGTTGCCTCCGAGACCTGCGCCTTCGACCTGATCGGCGCGACGCGGGTGCGCGAGCTCCAACCGGGCGAGTTCATTCGGATTCAGGGCTCGCCACCGGAGATCGATCGGCTGCCGGCACTGCCGGCGAAGCCACACCGCCGCTGCATCTTCGAGCTGGTCTACTTCAGCCGCCCCGACAGCACCATTTTCGGCCGGTCGGTAGACCGCGCGCGCCGCGCGCTGGGCCGGGAGCTGGCGCGCGAGCATCCCGCGGCCGGCGCCGACTGCGTGTTTTCCGTTCCCGATTCGTCCAACGCGATGGCACTCGGCTTCGCCGAGCAGTCGGGACTCAAGCTCGAGCACGCGCTGATTCGCAATCACTACGTCGGCCGCACGTTCATCAATCCGACGCAGGCGTCGCGCAACGCGAAGGTCAAAATCAAGTTCAATCCGGTGCGCGAGGTGCTGGAGGGCAAAACGGTCGTGGTCGTCGATGATTCGCTGGTGCGCGGCACGACGAGCCGGGAGCTGGTGCAGATGATCCGGCAGGCAGGCGCCAAAGAGGTCCACTTCCGTGTCGCGTCGGCGCCCATCACCGGGCCGTGCTACTACGGCATCGACACGCCGACAAAGTCCGAGCTCATCGCGTCCAGTCACTCTCTGGAACAGATCCGCCAGCATCTGGGGGTGGACACCCTTGGGTATCTGTCGCTGGACGGGATGCTGCGCGCGATGGGTGGTGAGCCGAGCGAGTTCTGCCATGCGTGCTTCTCGGGCGACTACCCCACCGAAATCCCCGATGACACGCAGAAGGCCAGAAATGCCACGCCGTTACAGGTGACCATGGCGGTCTAGGGGCCCATCACGTCCGTTCAGCGGTTGACGATCCGCGCGGGGATCGTGAGGACCAGCATGCTGCCGATGGCCATGACGCCCGCGAGCGCGTAGACGCCGAAGTCTGTCGACCCCGTGCGATCGACGAGCCAGCCAATCAGCCATGGACCGACAAACCCAGCGAGATTGCCGATCGAGTTGATGAGGGCTATTCCGGTCGCAGCAGCCGCCCCGGCGAGAATGGCGGTGGGCAGGCACCAGAACTGCGCGAGCGAGGTCGTCACGCCGGCCATCGCGAGGGACATCCCTGACAGAGCGATGGCCGTATCCCGACCGTAGCGGACCGTCACGAGCCAGCCCGCCGCTCCAACCAATGCGGGAGTGACGAGGTGCCACCGCCGCTCGCGCGTCCGGTCCGACCGGCGGCTGAGCGTGACCATCGCGACCGCAGCGACGGCGTTGGGCAGAACCGTGAGCATCCCGATCGCCAGCGGGCTCTCGACGCCGGTTCGCCGGATCAGTGTCGGCAGCCAGAATCCAGCGCCGTACAGTCCCGCGATCAGGCAGAAGTAGATGACGCCCAGGAACCAGACTTGGGGCTTCGTGAAGCTCTCCCACAGTGCGTGGGTCGAGGCGTGCTGCTGGTCCTCGGCGATGCGACCCGCGAGGATCTCTTTCTGGTCGGCGGCCAACCAGCGGGCCCTGGCGATCCCGTCATCGAGGTAGACCAGCACGGCCACGCCGAGGACGAGTGAGGGGAGCGCCTCGAGCAGGAAGAGCCATTGCCAGCCCGCGAGCCCGTGCACTCCTGCCATCGCCTTCAGGATCCAGCCGGAGATCGGCCCACCGATCACCCCTGCGACCGGAATCCCGGTCATGAACAGCGCGATGATCGCGGCCCGTCGGTCGGACGGATACCAGTAGGTCAGATACAGGATCACCCCTGGGAAAAAACCTGCCTCCGCGACACCCAGCAGAAACCGCAGGATGTAAAATCCGGTCGCCGAAGTCACGAACAGCATCGCGGCCGAGATCACCGCCCAGCTCAGCATCACGCGCGCGATCCACAGGCGCGCCCCGACGCGGTGCAGGATGATGTTGCTCGGGATTTCGAAGAGGAAGTATCCGATGAAGAAAATACCGGCGCCCAGGCCGTAGACCGTCTCGCTGAGCCGCAGATCGCTCAGCATCTGCAGTTTCGCGAAGCCGACGTTCACCCGATCGAGATAGGCCGCGACGTAGCAGGCGAACAGCAGCGGGATCACGCGCCGGGTGACGCGGGCGTAGAGGCGTGCCTCCGTCACGTGCTACCTCTCAGGCACCTTTGTTCTTGTCGTCCCAGACCTTCGGCTCCCAGAGCGCTTCGCCCAGCGCCATTCGAGACCGCCAGCCAGATCGCAATTTGCGTACTCGATGTGAACCACGCGGCGATGAACGGATAGCTCGGCGGGCGATGACGCGTGAAGAAGGAGCGGCCGCATAAGGAGTGCCCCACCCCGCGGGACTAGGCAGACCTCTTCGGCAATCCGACCACGCCACTTGGGGATCTCCTCGTCTCTCAGCTTGCCCGCCTGGTGCGAGCACGGAAGCACGCGGAGCGGACCGTTGCTCGGCCCGCTCTCGTCCATGTGAATGCGAATCGCTAGCATCCGCTCGAGTACCGAGCGCGGTGGTTGCACATGCACGACTCCAGCCTTCTCGCTCCAGGGACCGTAGCCTGGCACGTCGCGGCGGCTAGTCACTGCAATCGTGAGGTCTTGATGCCAGCTGACCTTCCAGTTTGCGGCGGGCGTCTTATCGAACAAAATCGCGCGGACCGGGAAGGCACCGCCGCCGAGAATCGGGAGAATAGCACTGCGAAGGCGCTCGCCGTCGGCAAGGTCCGCCATTACTGGAACATCGAGGAGATTACGAACGCCGCCATCACCGACGACCTGGGGCAGGATCCGTTCGAGGTCCGCGAGCTCGCCCAAGGGAATCAAATCAGGAAGAACTGCGAAACCGGCCGTGCTAACCCGATTAACCACGGTCGACATCGTGCCGCCTAACGAAATGCGCGTAAGCTGCGGCGCAAACCTTCAGCCTTCACAAACAGATGGCCTGCCCAGCAAGAAGGCGCCGTCAGCTTCACGCGCATGTTAGGCCGCTGCCCCGCGCCGTTCAAGGCCCCTTCGCCCCACGCGCCGCGAGCGCCCGTTCGTACTCCTCCAGCTGACGTTGCCATTCTTGCCGATACGACGGCGCGGCCCCAGGCACCGCCAGTGCTTGCTTCATCAGCTTGATCGCCTCTGCAAGATCTCCGCTGCTGGCATAGGCCTCGGCGAGAATCACAAACCCACGCGCGCCGCCGCGCGACGAGTCCAGCGCGATCGCGCGCTGAATGGCCTCGATCGCCTTGCGCGGGTCGCGACGCGTGGAGTCCGGACACCCGGAATAGACACTAGACTCGAGGCTGTACAGCTCCACCACGAGATTGTAGCCCT
>QHUJ01000041.1 GCA_003221895.1 Gemmatimonadota bacterium
AAGGTCTGCGGCTCCGGCCTCAAGGCCGTGATGCTCGCGGCGCAGGCGATCAAGGCGGGCGACGAACAGTGCCTCGTGGCCGGCGGGTTCGAGTCCATGTCGAACGCCCCGCATTACGTGTACGGCATGCGCGGTGGCATCAAGGCCGGGAACAGCGAGCTCGTGGACGGCATGATTCGCGACGGGTTGTGGGATTCGTTCTCCAACACGCATATGGGCAACCTGGCCGAGTACACGGCGAAGAAAGCCGGCGTCTCTCGCAAGGAACAGGACGAGTTCGCGTTCCAGAGCCATCAAAAGGCTGTGAAGGCGATGGAGTCGTGTTTCTTCAAGGCCGAAACAGTGCCGGTTGAGATCCCGGGGAAGAAGGGTGTCACCGTCATCGATAAAGATGAAAGCCCGCGCAAAGACACCACGCTCGAAGCCCTGGCGGCGCTGAAGCCGTCGTTCGAGAAGGACGGCACGGTGACGCCGGGGAATGCGGCGGGATTGAATGACGGCGCGAGCGCACTCGTGGTGACGTCGCTGGCGTTCGCGAAGGCGCACGGGCTGACGCCCATGGCGAGGATCACCGCCTACGCGACCGGCGGCGGCGAGCCGAAGGATCTGTTCTTCGCGCCGATTGTGGCGGTGCAGAATCTGATGAAGAAGGCCGGCACCAAGATTTCGGATTACGACCTGATCGAGGCAAATGAGGCGTTCGCCGTGCAGGCGCTCGCCGACGGCAAGGCGCTCGGCTGGGATTGGTCGCGGGTGAACGTCCACGGCGGCGCGGTGGCGCTCGGGCATCCGATCGGCGCTTCCGGCGCGCGCGTTCTGACGACACTGTTGTATGCCCTCAAGCAATACGGCAAGCGCACTGGACTCGCCACGCTTTGCCTGGGCGGCGGAAATGCCGTGGCTCTCTCAGTGGAGATGATTTAATGGAACGAGCATTGGTCATTGGACATTGGACATTGGACATTCGCCGCGCCGCCGCCGTGGTGCTGGGCGCGCTGATTGTGGCCGCCGCGGCGCAGGTTTCGATCCCACTTCCCGGTACACCCGTCCCGATGACCCTGCAGCCCATGGCCGTGCTGCTCGTCGGCGGGCTGCTCGGCGCGCCGCTCGGTGCACTGAGCATGATCCTGTATCTCGCGATGGGCGCGGCGGGGCTGCCGGTGTTCACGCCGACGGTACCGCTGGTTGGGTTCGCCAGGCTGTTCGGACCGACAGGTGGATATCTCTTGGCTTATCCGATCGCGGCCTACGCGACCGGTTGGATTTCTGACCCCCCGCGCAAGCGCGGGGTTGTGGCCTTGGGGGTTTTGGTTGGATTGATCCTCATCCACCTCGGCGGCCTGGCCCAGCTCGCCATCCTCACGGGCAACATCTCCGCCGCGGCGCGGTTCGGCACGGTGCCGTTCCTGCTGGGAGACCTGCTCAAGATCGCTCTGTTGGTGCCGGTCCTTACGAAGCTCACCCCAACGATTCGCGCGCGCCTCTGATGGCGCGCGTTTCGTTTGCAGCTGTGAAACGCGTCGTGATTGCGCTGGGGTGGATCGTGTTGTTCTACGTCCTCGCGATCGGCGTGGACTACGGGCTCACGAAGGCGGCCGGATCATGGTGGACCGGGACGGCATTGAGCGTGGTGCCGGTCGGCGCGTTTGAAATCATCGGCTTCGGGCTGGCGACCTACGTCATCGGCCGGCTTCTCAAGAAGTATTCCTGGTCAGCGCTGGGGTGGCGGCGTCCCGCCCTGCGTCCTTTCGCCCGCGGCGTTGCGCTCGGCGCCGTCATGGCGGCGTCAGCCATCGTTCTCGGTGTCGTGTTCGGGGCCCGACTGCACTTCACCGGTGACTGGAGCGCGTGGGCGGCCGTCGCGCTGCCGCTGATCCTCGGGTTGGTGTTCGCCGCGCTGGGTGAGGAGCTGGGATTCCGCGGATACCCGCTGCGGCATCTGGCCGATGCCGTCGGCGTTCTCCCGGCGATCATCGTGCTGGCGCTCCCGTTCGCAATCCTTCACGCCTGGAATCCAAGCGCGACGGTATTCAGCACGATCAACGTGGGCCTGGCGGCGATCTGGCTGTCGGTCGCGTTTTTCTCTACGGGCGGCATGCCGCTCGCGTGGGGCGCGCACTTCGGCTGGAACGCCGGGCTCGCGGTTCTGTTCGACGCCCCCGTCTCGGGGTTCATATTCCACGTGCCCGTGGTTGAATACGCGCCCGGACTACATCGCTGGATCGACGGCGGCGCGTTCGGTCCCGAAGGCGGGATCGTCGCGACGATCGTGCTGATCGCGGGCACGCTGTTTCTGCTGACGCGAGCGAATGCGTTCAGCCCCCCCCCCCAGCCGGCCGCGCTGCAAGAGGTGGTCGCCGCGTGAGCACGGTGGCCGTGGTGGGAGCCGGGACGATGGGCAACGGGATTGCCCATGTCTTCGCTGACGCCGGTTGGGAGACGACGTTGATCGATGTCGCGCCAGACGCCCTCGAGCGCGCCCTGGCGACGATCAAGAAGAACATCGACCGCCTGATAAAGAAGGGAGCGAAGAGCACGGAGCAGGGAGCAGCGGCCATCGGGCGCATTCAGACGAGCACGAGCTTCGACACCGTCAAAGCCGCGGACTTTGTGGTCGAGGCGGCCACGGAGAATCCCGCCATCAAGTTCAAGGTCTTTCACGATCTCGATCGCCTCGCGCCTGCGGACACGATTCTCGCCTCGAATACGTCGTCGATTTCGATCACGGCCATCGCGGCGCAGACCAGGCGACCCGACCGCGTCATCGGCATGCACTTCATGAACCCCGTGCCGGTAATGACGCTGGTCGAGATCGTGCGCGGACTTCAGACATCAGATGAGGTGACCTCGAAAGTGGTTGAGGTCACCAGGCAGCTGGGCAAGACGCCGGTTGAAGTGAACGACGCGCCGGGATTCGTGTCGAACCGGGTGCTGATGCCGATGATCAATGAAGCCATCTTCTGCGTGCAGGACGGCGTCGCAACCCCCGAGGGCGTCGATCAGGTCATGAAGCTCGGCATGAATCATCCGCTCGGGCCGCTGGCGCTCGCCGACCTCATCGGGCTCGACGTCTGTCTCTCGATCATGCAAGTGCTGCAGGACGGCCTGGGCGAAGACAAGTACCGGCCCGCGCCGCTGCTCAAGAAAATGGTGGCCGCCGGCCGGCTGGGCAGGAAATCGGGGCAGGGGTTCTATGCCTACCGCGACTGACATTCGCGAACAGGTCGTCGAGCTCGCCCGCGAATTCGCGCGCGAGAAGATCGAGCCGTTCGCCGCCGAATGGGACCGCACCCATCACTTCCCGCGCGACGTGATCGACGAGATCGGCAAGCTCGGCTTCCTGGGCATGTGTACGCCGGAGGAGTACGACGGCATGGGTCTCGATGCGGTGACGTATCTGATGGCGCTGGAAGAAATCTCGGCCGCCGATGCCGCCTTTGCGGTCTCGATCGGCATCCACAACGCGATTCCGACGACGATGCTGGTGAAACACGGCACGGCGGCGCAGAAGGAGCGCTGGCTCAAGCCGATGGCCCGCGGTGAGCTGCTCGCGGGCTTCGCGCTGTCCGAGGCCGAGGCGGGGTCGGACGCCGCAGCGCTGCGGGCGCAAGCAACCAGGGACGGCAAGGATTGGGTGCTGAACGGCACCAAGGCGTGGGCCACGAACGCGGGCACCGCCGATCTGATGATGATCATGGTGCGCACCGATCAGCCCAACGCGCGCCGCGGCGCGAAAGGCATCTCGACGTTCATCGTGCCGACCGACACCAAGGGCTACAAGGCCGCCAAGCCCGAAGACAAGATGGGGCTCCGGTCCTCGAACACCGCGGCCATCGAGCTCACCGACGTCCGCCTTCCGGCCGGCCAGATGCTGGGCGAGGAAGGGATGGGATTCATCTACGCGATGGAAGGGCTCGACGCCGGGCGCCTGGGCATCGGTGCGCAGGCGGTGGGCATCGCGCGTCGCGCGATCGAGCATTGCCTCCGTTTCTGCGCCGAGCGGCAGCAGTTCGGCAAGCCGATCCAGGACTTCCAGGCGGTGCAATTCAAGCTGGCCGACATGGCGACGCGCACGGAGGCGGCGCGGGCGTTGTCGCACCGCGCGGCGGCGCGCAAGGACGCCGGCGAAGACATCACGCTGTACGCCAGCATGGCCAAGCTGTTCGCATCCGAAACGGCGATGTGGGTTACGACGCAGGCGATTCAGCTCTTCGGCGGGTATGGATACATGCGAGATTTCCCCGTCGAGAAACTCTTCCGGGATGCAAAGGTTACCGAGATCTATGAAGGCACCAGCGAAATCCAGCGCGTCGTCATCGCCCGCGCCCTCAATCGCCCGCGCTAAGAAGGAAGAGGCGACGGCGCTGTTCGCGCTGCTCGAGGAGCACGAGCACGAGCAGGTGTCGCTCGTATACGAGCCGTCCTCCGGCTACCGCGGCATCATCGCCATCCACGACACCACGCTCGGCCCGGCGCTCGGCGGCACACGCTTCTGGAATTATGCAACCGATCGCGAGGCGTTGATCGACTGCCTGCGGCTGGCGCGCGGCATGACCTACAAAGCGGCGGTCGCCGGCTTGAACCTCGGCGGCGGCAAGTCGGTCATCATCGGCGACAACAAGATTCGCAATCGTGAGCCGATCTTCCGCGCGCACGGCCGGCACGTCAAGGCGCTCGGCGGCCGCTATATCACGGCCGAGGACGTCGGCACGTCGGTCGGCGACATGGAGTTCATCAAGGCGGAGACCGATCACGTCACGGGATTGATCGGCAAGTCGGGCGATCCGTCGCCGGTGACGGCGTTCGGGGTGTATCGGGGGATCAAGGCGTGCGCCCACCACCGCTACGGCGACGACTCGCTGCGTGGCAAGCGGGTGGCGATCCAGGGCTGCGGCCACGTCGGCTATTACCTGGCGGACCTCCTCCATAAGGAAGGGGCGCAGCTGTTCGCGACCGACATCGATGCCGTCAAGCTCAAGGCCGTGGTCGACGACTATCGCGCGACGGCGGTTACGCCCGACGAGATTTATGGTGTCGATGCCAACATTTTCGCGCCGTGCGCGCTGGGTGGAATCATCAACGACGAGACGATTCCCAAGCTCAAGGTCGACATCGTCTCGGGCGGGGCGAACAACCAGCTCGCCGAAGAGCGGCACGGCGACATGCTGGAGGAGCGCGGCATCACATACGCGCCGGACTATGTGATCAATGCCGGCGGATTAGTGAACGTAAATGCCGAGCTCGAGGGGTGGACACTGGATCGGGCACGCAACAAGGCGGGCGAGATTTACGACACGATCTTGATGGTGTTCGAGATCGCGGCTGAAGAAGGGATGCCGAGCTATCGGGCGGCGGACCGGCTCGCTGAGCGGCGCATCGCGGCGATCGCGAAGGTCAGGCAAAACTTTGTTTGACTCTTTTCTTCTCTCGCGAGAGCGTAGAGCCTGTCATCCCGAGCGCCGCAGGCGCGAGGGATCCCTCGCTCCGCGCGCGTTCCGCGCGCTGCGCTCGGATGACAAGTCGCTCGGTGTGTTAAAAGGGGGGGGAGTAGTGGAGTACAATGGCTGAAAAGATCTTTATTGGAGCCGACCACGTCGGGTTCAACCTGAAAAACCGCCT
>QHUJ01000002.1 GCA_003221895.1 Gemmatimonadota bacterium
GTGCTCTTTGGCCAGCCCGATTTCGCCGCGGTTTTCGCGCATCTCGGGCGGGATCCAATCGAGCCCTAACGCGGCATACACGTCCTGCTCGGTTCGGCCCGAGATGCACTTCGTTCCCCGGAACACACCGTACTCGTTCAGCTTGAGCTTCTTGCCCTGGGCGATCTTGCGCAGTTCGATGTTGTGAGCCTGAGAGCCGGTGAAGTACTGCATCGCGGCGCCGAAGCAGTTGGGCTCCACGACCCGCAGGTCGACCTGCAGCCCGCCGGAGAGTCGCACAGTGGAGCGCGTGTCTCCCTGCGCGGCGACCTCCGTCACGTCCCCGAATTTGCCGAATCGCTGGATGACGGCCGGCGCGTTGACACAGCTGACCACGATGTCCAGGTCTCCGATGGTTTCCTTGCGACGCCGGAAGCTGCCGGCCACGTCGATCTCGTTGATCCCGCCGCCGGCCTTCAAGTACTCGACGATCGCCCGCGCGTACTGCTCGGCTTCGTGCAGGACAATCCGCTTCGGACCGGCTGCGGGACCGGCTCCCGCGACACCCTCGCGAATCTTCTCGAGCAGCTTCGGACCGAATCCACTCAGCTTTGCGATCCGGCCTTGCTCCAGCGCGTTCTTGAGGTCCGCGACGCTGTTCACCTTCAGCTCGTCATGAAAGAGCTTCACGCGTTTCGGGCCGAGGCCTGGGATGTGCAGCAGATCGAGCAGTCCGGGAGGGACTTGGCCGATGAGCGCCTGGCGTTGGGGCAGCGTTCCCGTCTCGACGAGCGCGGTGATCTCCTTCGCGATGCCGGCGCCGATGCCCGGGAGATCCGTCAGGTCGAATTCGCCGCCCGTGACCAGCTCGGCGATCGGGTCGGGGTGATCGGCTACCGTCCGCGCGGCATTGCGGTAGGCGCGGACCTTGAACGGATTTCCCGCCGAGATCTCCAACAGGTCTGCGACCTCGCCGAGCAACCGGGCTATGTCGGCATTCTGCATAAACACAAGAATCGATGGTAATAGGCCTTCTTGCCATCTCGCATTTCACGTGATACGCTAGCCATTCCGAAACACACTACCCATCCCGTCGGAGGCCGCCGCATGCTGCGCATGCTTCTGGGACCGGTGTTTTTGGCTCTGGTGTTCCCCGCCGTCATCGCTGCACAGTCGCAGGCCACGACCGGCATCATCCGCGGAACGGTGACTGATCCGGCGGGGACGCCGGTGCAAGGCGCCACGGTCGCCCTGCGTGAGACCCAGACCGGCTTTCAACGCCAGGTCGTGAGCAACGAGCGCGGCGTCTACGTTGCGTCACTGCTGCCCCTCGGCACGTACGACGTGACCGCGCGCGCGGTGGGGTTCAGCGAGGCGCGCCGCACCGGCGTTCGGGTGGGCGTTGGTGAGACCGTAAGCCTGAACCTGGCGCTCGCGGCGGTAACGCTGCAGCCGGTTGTGGTCGAAGCGACGCAACCGGTCGTGGAAGTTACCAAAGTCGAAAACTCGACGCGTCTGCCCGACGCCGCTGTATCGCGCCTTCCCAACAACGGCCGGAACTACCTCAACCTGACGCTGCTCACGCCGACGGTCGCGATCGTCCAGGGACCCGATGGGGACGAGATTTCCGTTGGCGGCCAAAAAGGCATTCATAACAACGTGTCGGTCGACGGGGCCGACTTCAACAACCCGTTCTTCGGCGAGCAGCGCGGCGGCCAGCGTCCACCATTCACGTTCAACCTCGACGCCGTGCAAGAAATCGTCGTGACCGCCTCGGGAGCGACCGCCGAGTTCGGACGGTCGTCCGGCGGGTTCGTGAACGTGGTGACGAAGTCGGGCACGAACCAGCTCCATGGCTCGCTGCACTACTATGGCAAGGACGGGGCCCTCTCCGGGCAGCCGCACTTCCAGGACTCCATTCTTCCCCAGCCGGATTTTACCCAGCACCAGTTCGGGTTCACGCTCGGTGGGCCGATCAAAAAGGACCGCGCGTTCTTCTTCGTGGCGTACGATCAGCAGGTCTATGATGAGGTGAAGCAGACGGATGCCAACCGGATCGATCCTGCTTTGCGTGCCTGGATGGACACGGCGTACAGCGGGGCGCTGCGGGGCGACTATGGCCCGATCTCACGCACGAACGACGCGCGAGCGCTGCTGGCCAAAGTCGACTTCCGCCTGTCGGACCGGCACAATCTCTCGCTCAAGTACAACTACACGTGGTCCGAGCAGGTCAACGGCACGTTCGATGTCGACAGCTGGACGCGCAGCGCGAACGGTCTCGAGCAGGACCACTCCAACGCGATCAATGGTAGCCTGCTGTCGTACGTGACGCCGACCGTGGGGAACGAGTTCCGCTTCCAGTACTCGCGCGAGGATCGGCCACGGCCCTATGACGGCGTGCGAAGCGCCGCGTTGGGTACGGACCCGACGGGAACCGGGCTGCGGCCATTCCCCGACGTAGCCATCGGGCCCAATTATCGCTACGGCATGCCGTTTTTCCTGCCCATCGACTATTACGACACGCGCATCCAGCTCGTCGACAACGTCTCGTTTACCAAGGGCGATCACTTCATCAAGGTGGGCGGCGAGTATAACCGCGTGAATTCGGTGCAGACATTCATCGGGTTCGCGAACAGCCGTTACATCTTCGGCTCGGTCCAGAGCTACTTCAATTACCTGACGCACAACAATCCGCAGTACGTCGAATGCTCCAACGGTTCCACCAACAACGCCGGCACCTGCCCGGCGAATACGACCGTTACGGGTCCGGTCCTGCTTTACTTGCAACAAGCCGGCGTGAATCGCTCGGTCCGCGAAGCGGGGACGCAGGAAATTCCGCAGACGGAGCTGGACTTCTACATCCAGGATACCTGGAAGCCCAGCTCACGGCTTACGCTGAACTACGGCCTGCGGTGGTCGGCGCAGATCGAGCCAGGCCTGCTGTCGCCACGTGATTCCACATTCTACGCGGTCTACTACGACTCGACGGTCACCAACTCGACGGGCACGTACCGGTTCCCGTCCGATGGTACGATTCCATCCGACAAGAAGATGTTCCAGCCGCGGCTCGGGTTTACGTATGACCCTCGTGGCGACGGGCGGCAGGTGTTCCGCGGAAGTGCCGGTGTCTACTATGCGCGCATTCCGGGCCTGAATCTCGCGTCGACGCGGTCCACCGACGGCTATCGCGGTGTCACGCTCTTCGGTTCGAGCGCGACATCGACGTTCCTTCCCCCGCCCACATTCCCGAACCTTTTTCCGTCGAACGTGGCGCTGTCGTCCGTCGGGTTTCCGTCGGTATTCGTATTCGACCGCAACTTCCGGAACCCACGCACCGTCAATCTCACGCTCGGGTACGAAAAGCAGATTGCGGGTGACCTCGGCCTGCTGCTCAGCTATACACACGCGCGCACCGATTATCTGACACGCTTCATCGACCGCAACGCCGCAGCGTTCGGCTCGCCCTGGGGCAGCGGCCCCAAAGCGTTGGGGACCCTGACGACGGTCGAAGCGAGCGCGAAGTCGCGCTACAACGGCGTCACAGTCGGGCTGAGACGCGTGCTCGATCCCAACTTCCAGTTCCAGCTGAACTACACGCTTTCGTTCGACAAATCGGACGACGACAACGAGCGAGATCCGTTCACTTTCCGCTATGCGCGAGCCGACAGCCTGGGGAAGGAATACAACTGGAGCGATCGCGACCAGCGCCACCGCTTCAACGCGTGGGCGATCAAGCACATCGGCGGCGGACTGTTCCTCAACAGCCGCCTCAGCATCTACTCGGCGCAGCCGGTGTCCGAGAGCTGCGGGGCGTCGCCGGCAAATCCGCCGAAGGGCCAGCGGGCGTTGACGCCGACCGACCGCATCTGCGCCGATGGCAGTATTCTCACGCGCAACACGCTGCGCAAGGACAACGACTACTTCTCGCTCGACCTCGGCCTGACGTGGCCGTTCAATGTCGGCAAGGGTCGGCTCGAGTTGGTCGCGCAGATGTTCAACGTGACTGGTTCGGCGAACTTCCGTGACCCGGCGGCCACCAGCTTGCTGTTCAACTTCGACGGCACGCTGCGCAGCGGCTTCGGCGATCCACAGCAAACGCAGCTGGGAGTGCACTGGGTCTTCTAGCGAAGACCGCGACACGAGGAAACGGCGACGCTAGGCAACTGCGCAGCTGAAACTTGCAGCCACGCAGCGTCCTAGCGTCGCTGTTGCCTGGCGTCGGTCTAGCTGATAGTCACCTGCTGCACCATGCCATGCAGCAAGTGTGGCGCGCCGTCTTTCGCGTCGGGTACGTAACACGTGAGCAGATAGGTCCCGGGCGTCAACGTCACGGTCACCCAGCCGACCTTTCCTTTGTCGGGCCCCGCGAAGCCACCGACCGGCGCCGATACTGGCGGGCCCCGCATGCCCCCGGCCAGCCACTGCTGGAAGTCGGCTAAGGTCTTACCCGGCGCCAGTCGCTCGATCGTCAGCTCATGAATCTGCGGCCCGCTGTTCTCTACGCGAATCGTGTGCGTCCCCGCAGTCAGCGGGCTCGACGTTGCGAACGCGAAATCGGATAGAGTCACGGTGACGTCTGACTTTGGTTCGGCGGCGGCAGTCGCACCCGCCGGCGCGGGAGTCACGACCAGCCGGCGAAACATTCCCTTCTGGACGTGGAGCTTGCCGTCGGGGCTCGCCATGAAGCACGCGATCACGTAATTCCCGGGCGCCAGGTTCGCGGTGATGATCGAGCTGTCGCCGCCCGTGACGACGCCGGGGCCACCGGGGAGCGTCGGCTGCATCGCGAGGAAGGCATGCCACCATCCGACCATCGACTCCGTCGGCTGCTCCGCGGCTTCCAGCTCCGCAAACGTCTTTCCTGGCGCGCCGAATATCACCGCTTGATGGAGCTCGCGGCCTTGATTCAACATCCGAAAGGTCGTGAGCCCCGCCGGGATCGTGTCGGGCGCGTCGAACACGAAATCGGTCGCCGTAATGGTGACCACGTTGAGGGCGGGCGGACCCGCCGACTTCGTTCCAGAACATGCGACACAGAGGGCCAACAGCGGTGTTGCTCGCAAGCGCGCCATGTTCACGAAGCATCTCCTAGGATTGGTGGTGTAGCAGCACGACGCCGGAGAATCGCTTGAACTGTTCCTTCCGCTTCTTAGAGGCCAAAAGTCCCAACACCTTCCAGAGCCACGCCATCCGGGGTGCGCGCTTGAGCCGCATGGCCTCGTCGAGAATCGGACGGTACTCCGCCTCGGTCCAACCCGCCGGCGCAAAGAACGCCGTGCCGGATTCGGGGGCGAAGCGCATCGGGGCGTTGCCGGCGCGCAGTTGATTGCCCCAGCTCCGCTTCAGCCATTCGAGCAAGGCGGGCGAGCCGAGGTCGATCAGCCACCAGCGAAAGGCAGGTTGCGCCGCGAGATCCCGGGCGAGTGCCATCACATCGTCGGGCGTCAGGTAGACCAGCAGACCTTCGGTGATGACGAACGCGCGCCGAGCCGTCGAGCCGACGCGCTGGAACACCGCTCGACGCTCGGCTGGATTGGTGAGGTCCGCGCGGACGAATTCCAGCCGACATCGCGGCGTTTCCCCGGCGAGCGCTTCGTCTTTATAGGAGAGGATGCCCGCGAGGTCGACATCGACCCAGCGCAGCGTGGGCGGCAAGTCCAACCGATAGGGACGCACATCGAGGCCGGCCGCGAGGTTCAGCACGGTGTCGACACCGTCGGCTTTGATGAGCCGCATGATGATCTCGTCCATTACGGCAGTACGGACGATCATCGGCCATGCCCATCTCCTGCCTTGTGGCATCGCGGCCAGGATCTGCTCGCCGGTTGGCCCCGCGAGGCGGCGCGCGTAGGAGTCGTGGAATAGGGCGTCGGGGCGCTCGCTTTCCATGGCCCGATACATCGCGACCCAGCGGGCCGTGTCGGAGACGCTGGAGATGGGATTTGAATTGGGGGCGCTCATGCGGGGCAAAACGTAACGGGTCACACTAGATTTCGGCCACCAGAGCCGGTAGCTCAGTTGGTAGAGCAACGGACTTTTAATCCGTAGGTCCCGGGTTCGATCCCCGGCCGGCTCATGAGTCCACATCGGTCTTTAATCACAGCTTCAGACAAGTCCAGCCATCATTCATCCGTCATTGTGAGGTCTCACCCCCGGTTGTCAGGCGAGGGCATCGGAGGCAGATTCCGTCCGATGCCCTCACTCGTCTGGATAGATGGGAATTGGTACGACCGCGGCGCCGCGGTCGTTTCTGTATTCGACCATGGCCTGCTGTACGGCGACGGCGTGTTCGAAGGAATCCGTTCCTACGGAGGGCGCGTCTTCCGGCTCGACGCCCACCTCGATCGCCTGTATGGATCCGCCAAGGCAATCTGGCTCGAGATTCCCATGACGAAGCAAGCCGTGGGACGCATGGTCGAGGAGGGCGTAGCGAAGAGCGGGTTGAAGGATTCCTACATCCGGTTGGTCGTGACCCGTGGCGTGGGCGACCTCGGCCTCGACCCCCGCAAGTGCGCCAAGCCGACGGTCTTCTGCATCTTCGACAAGATCCAGCTCTGGCCCCAGGATCGGTACGAGAAGGGGTTGATTGCGGTAACCGCCGCGACACCGATCCACCACCGCGAAGCCCTGTCGCCTCGCGTGAAATCCCTCAATTATCTCTCGCACATCCTCGCCAAGGTCGAGGGCATCGCGGCAGGTGTCGACGAAGTGATCATGCTCGACTCTGCCGGCTATGTGGCCGAAGCGAGCGGCATGAACCTCTTTGCCGTCAGCAATAGCACGCTGCGGACGCCGCCGCCGTATACCGGCATCCTGCGCGGTGTCACGCGCGACACGGTGATCGAGCTGGGCCGTGAAGCGGGATATGGAATCGAAGAGCTGCCTCTCAACCGGTACGATCTGTACACGGCAAACGAAGTCTTCCTCACCGGCACTGCCGCCGAGGTGATAGCCATTTCGAAGCTCGACGGCCGTGGTATCGGTTCCGGCGTGGCGGGCCCCGTCACGCGTGATCTCGCCACTCGTTTCCGCGCCTACGTGACCCGGGACGACTGATCACAGTATTTCCCCACAATTGTGGAAAATCGGCTAACCCATTGACCGTGAAAGAGCTAAGCCCCATATTGGGGGCCCTTTGCTATCGAGCAGCCTCGAGGTGAGCCATGTCATGGCGTGTGATCGCGCACGGGGATCAGGTTTGGCATGTGGATGCGGTGGCCGAGCGGCGCGCGAACACATCCGCATGGCAACTGGTGTTGTCGTTTCGCGCCGCCTCGAATAGCCGGCGCTTGTCGTTCTGGACACCGTATCCGTTGGAGGCCACTTCGAAGTCGTCGCTGTTCATCCAGGCCGAGCGTATTCCGGACGCTGCGTTGTCCCAGGTACTCGCCGAGCGCCTCGCGTGAGCACTGCGGACCTGCAGGATCTGCGGCGTGTGGTCGGCGCTGTGACGCGACTCAAGGGTCAGACGGTCAAGCATGTGACCGTGCGTTCCGACGTACGGCACTTCAAAGTCGAATTCGACAGCGGTTTGATCCTGGTGATTTCCGCCGAGCGCGATGCACAGGGGCGGCCGCGACTCGAGGTCGATGTCGTGGAATCGATGCAAGAGGCGCCCGTAAAGCAGCAGATCGAAGTCCGGTTCGACTGAGAGGTCGCGCGTGCCGGACGAGCGCCTGCGGTTCCAGGAGTTCGGGTTTCAGCGGCTGGCCAACGGTCGCTGCCGTGCAAAAGTGGTGCTGACGTGGTCGGACGGCCGCCGGTTCGAAGGGGCATCAGACGGCGTGTCGTCGCAAACCGGCGAGCTGCGTTGTTGCGCGGTTGCCGCCGTGAACGCGTTGGAGCAGGCGGTCCAGCCGCGACTCACGTTCGAGCTGCTGGGTGTCAAAGCGGTGCGGGCGTTCGATGCGACGGTGGTGATCGTGTCGCTTGCGGCCCGCGGGCAGGAAACGATCCGGTTGCTCGGGTCGTGTCTGACGGAAACTGATCCGCCGCGCGGCGCGGCACTTGCAGTGTTAAACGCGACGAACCGTTTACTTGGGAATTACTTGGCGACACGATGACACGACGCATGGTTGTTCGATTTTCGATCCTGGGCGCAGCGGCGCTCCTCGTCGGCTGCGGTGGTGCACATATTCCGTCGCCCGTGACGGCTCCCGTAGCCGCTCCCAAGGTCGCAACGTCGACCACAGACAGCTCGGCGGTACAGCTCGGAACCGCGCTTGCGACCGTGGAGCAGGACTCGGCAGCCGATCAGTCGGCCCTCGATAGCCTGCATGGTCATACCGCGGCTGCGCCGGCCGCTCTGCGCACGAATCAGCCCCTCGCCGGCGAAGATGTCCGCCACGAGGCGGAGCAGCTGTTTGGCGAGGGCGAAACCGCGACATTTGATATCGATGTGACGAACTTCGCGGGGAACCGCCGCGTGCTCGAGTACCTCGAGTTCTTCCAGCTCGACTCCCGCGATCGGTTCGAAATCTGGCTGTCACGCCTGGGTCGGTACGAAGGCATGATCCGCGAGCGGTTGCGGGCCCGCGGGCTGCCCGAAGACCTCGTGTACTTGTCGCTGATCGAAAGTGGCCTGTCGAACACGGCCGTCAGCCGCGCCCGCGCGGTCGGCATGTGGCAGTTTATCCCCGGGACCGGCCGCGCCTACGGCCTGCAGATCGATCCCTGGGTCGATGAACGGCGCGATCCCTACAAGGCTACCGATGCCGCCGTCGCGCATCTCGACGACCTGGTGCAGCGTCTGGGTAGTGTCTACCTGGCCGCCGCGGCGTACAACGCCGGCGCCGGTCGGATCGAGCGTGAAATCCGCCGGCTCCCCGGAGGGGGCGAGCCGGATTCGGTGGATGATCAGACCTTCTTCGAGATCGCCGACCGGCGCAACCTGCGGCGCGAGACGCGTGATTACGTGCCGAAGCTCATCGCAGCCGCGCTCATCGCCAAGCAGCCGTCGCGCTACGGCTTCACGGACGTGCAGCGCCTGCCTCCGTTGGTGTTCGACGAGGTATCCATTCCTGACGCGACCGGCCTCGACGTACTGGCGCGTCTCGCCGATACGTCAGTCGCGGCCATGCTGGAGCTGAATCCGCAGTACGTTCGGGGCATCACCCCGCCGGGGCGCGGCGTCATTGTCCGCGTACCGCGCGGTGCCGGCGCGCGGGTGGCGGAGCGCTATGCCGATCTGCCGATCAATGAGCGCGTCACGTTTGTCGATCACTATGTGACCGCCGGCCAGACACTCTCGGGCATCGCGCAGCGCTATAACGTCACGGTGACCATGCTGCGGGCCGCGAACCCGCGCTTGCAGCCGCATGCCTTGCGTGTGGGGCAGCGCATCATCGTCCCGATGAGCGGCCGCGTCGTGCCCCGGGCGGCTTGGAGCAACCCGCCGGAGCCCAGAATCCGCCGGGTATCCACCCGCTACCGCTCGAGTAATGCCACTGATCCCACGCGCCACCGGGTGACGGCCGGCGAGACGGCGAGCGGAATCGCCCGCCAGCACGGCATCGCCCTGACGGCGCTGCTGGAAGCGAACGATCTGACTATGCGGAGTGTCATCCGGCCTGGTGATGTGCTGCTCATACCAGGCCGGTAACGAACCGGCACCCGAGGTTAGTGGTGCCGGAATCCCTTCATAACTTCGGTTTCGTAGCCGTTCTTGGGGTCGCGACCGGCACCCAGCAGCTGCTCCACCTTTGCCGGGCCACGGTTATAGGCGAGAAGCGCCAGCTGCATGTTGGCAGGATAGCGGTCCAGTAGGTCCCGCAGATATCGGAACCCAATCCGCAGGTTCGTATCCCGGTCATACAGCTGCTGCGTGGTCAGGCCCGGCTCGTACAGCCGTGCCGTGCTGGGCAGCACCTGGGTCAGTCCAACCGCGCCGACGTGACTTGTCGCGCGGGGGTTGAACCCGGACTCGACCTTCACCAGACGGAACGCCAAGCCGGGGTCGATCCCCTCGCTCAGCGCGACATCATAGACCGCCGTCGCCATATCGGCGGGCAGCCGGTAATGGGTCGAGTACTGCATGATCGCGTCCACGCGGTCGAGCTGCAGCCGGGCAACTTCCAGCTCACCCTGCTTCGCGTCGAGCTGCTGGCGCAAGGCCCGCAGTTCGCCGAGGAGCTCGGTGCCGGACGCCGGCGCGCGCTCAGAATCCGCCGTCGTGCCACCCGCCCACCCGCCCACAGTACTGACGAGCAGAGCGGCCAGCACGATCATTCCGCCACGTAGTATCAAACGTTTCGTTCTCGTATGCATACTCCCCCTCTCCTGTTCAACGTCCCAACGTGAATCAACATGCGACTCCTGCATCAAACGCCCCTCAACCATCGACCGGGGCCTTTTTCTTCTCTAAGAGCTGCACATCCGAAATCACCATCGCGGCGTCGACGGCCTTCACCATGTCGTACACGGTCAGCAATGCGACCGCCACCGCGGTGAGCGCCTCCATTTCGACTCCGGTCCTGCCCACCGTTCTCACCGACGCCCAGACACGCACACCGGGCAATGACTCGGCCAGACTCGCCTCGACCTCGACATGATCGAGACCTAGGGGATGGCAGAGCGGAATCAGCTCCGCCGTCCGTTTCGCAGCCAGCGTTCCGGCGACTTCACTCACCGCCAGGACGTCGCCCTTGGCGACCGTCTGTTCGGCGACCTGCTGAAACGCTTCCCGCGACATCCGAATCGTGCCGGTCGCGACCGCCGTCCGGTCCATCAGCGGCTTGTCGCCGACGTCAACCATTCTGGCCCGCCCCGACTGGTCCAGGTGCGACAGTTTCACAGGGCCTCGGCCAATACGGCAGCCAGGAGCTGCGGGTTGACGTTCCCCTGAGCCATATCTCGCGCATCCATCACCCGCGAGATCGCCTCGACGAGCTTCTCGGTGTCGCCACCGCGCTTCGCCTCGGCACGCAGCCGCTCAGCCAACGAATCCAGCATATCGGTGAAGCCACCGCGCGCTTGAAAAGGCACCTGACCGAGCGCATACAGCAATGGGGCTTCGGTGAAACGCGCTGCCACATCCGGTTGACCGGAACGGGGCGGATCCGTTGCAAGGAGCTTGCCAATGCAACCGTCCGCAACCATAACCCGTTGTGCTAGCTCCTCTTTGCTTTTTATCCCCAGCATCTGCTGTGCGAATGCTGTCACGGCACTGTCGGCGATTCGCGCCACACGAACAAGCACAACACGAGAGAGAATCGTTGGGAGCAGGGCGTTGGGATCCGCGGCAGTGACAATGATCACCGAGTCCGCGGGCGGCTCCTCGAGCGCTTTGAGTAGCGCGTTAGCCGCGACTTCCGTTCCCAACTGCGGAATCAGACGCTCCGCATCTCCCACAATGAAGACTTTGCGTTTGCCCATCGCCGGCGTAAGCGCCAGCCGCCTGAGCAACAACCGGACGGCCGCGATCGGGTGACTCGCCAGGCCGGCAACCGGCGCATAGAGCGGTTGTTCGCGCCGAGCTGCCATCTCCTCAGCCAATGCGTCGGCGACGAGGTCGACCTGCTTATCCGCATCGCCACCGCCTGTGCTGCTCCCTCCCGCGCCTCCTCGCTTGCTCAACTCCAACGGCACAAACCAATGCACGTCGGGGTGTTGCAGCGAGAGCACCAGGTGACAGGGGCGGCATTCGCCGCACGGTTCCTGCCGCGGCCCCCCGCCCGGTGCTTCGCAGTGAATCAGTTGAGCAAGCCACAGCGCGAGACGCTGTTTACCGACTCCACGAGGTCCGGTCAGCAACAACGCCTGAGGCAACCGTCCGGAGGCGTGGGCGCCCGCCAGTCTGGTCTTGACCCCTTCGTGCCCTGTGAGGGGCGGTAAAGGCATGGCGGAATCTAGTGGCAAGGTCGGTGCGCTAGAGCACTTTTCCAGGCTAAGTCATTGTAAATCAAGCTTGTACAGATGTGATCAGGGCCTTGCCAGGCTTAATACCAACCGCCACATAGCGTTATGCGCCATATGCGCATAATTGCCACGACATTGTGGCGATCTCTTCCTGGCTTTTTCGGTTTCCATTCGGGTGCTGGGGCGATTGTCCGAAGCCTTGGGGGATTCAGGTCGCTTTCAGGGCTGCCGGACTCACGAGCCCGTGCTGCGTCGCATAAAACGTGAGCTCGGCGTTCGATTTCATCCGCAATTTGTGCAACAGCCGGGCGCGATAGGTCGTGACGGTCTTGGGCGACAGGCCAAGCTGACGGCTGATTGCGGTGATGGGCCGTCCGACGGCGAGGAGCCGCAGAACCTCCAATTCGCGATCCGACAGCTGCTCGTGCGGGACGGGAGGAGGACCGCCGGCACCGCCGAGTCCGTCGGCGACAGCCTGAGTCATCGCGGGGCTCAGGTACTTGTGGCCCGCCATCACTCGTTCGACCGCGCGGATCAGCTCCTCGGGCGCGGATTCCTTGGTGAGATAACCGGCGGCGCCGATTTCCAGCATACGCAGCGCCAGCTGATCCTCGGGGAACATCGTCAGGATGAGGACCGGCAGCTGTGGCCGCGCGGCGTGCAGCTCGCGTAGCACGTCGAGCCCGTGTCGATCCGGGAGGCCCAGGTCGAGCAGCACGACATCCCAGTGTCCACCCAGCCCGAGTACGATCGCGTCGGCGGCGCTGCCCGCTTCACCGAACTGCACGCCGTTCGGGAGCTCCTGCAAGAGCTCGATGAGCCCGCGCCGAACCAGCGCGTGATCGTCTACAACGAGAATGCGAATCATGACCTCATCGGATCGCGTGGTCGTGGGAACCATGCCGCCACGCGTGTTCCCCCGCCGGCGCGCGGCACGACTTCAAGAACACCACCGAGGGCGGCGGCCCGCTCCCGCATCCCCAGGATGCCGAGGGACCCCGGACCGCTGGCGACCTTCTCGGTGATGCCCCGTCCATCGTCGTTGATCTGCAGTACCACGCAGTCGCCGTCGATGCCGAGCTCGATATCCGCGGCTGACGCTGCTGCGTGTCGCGACACGTTCGTCAGCGCTTCCTGCACGATACGAAACAGCGCCGTCGCGTGCTCAGCGCTGATCGTGCCCTCGATCGGATGCAGCTTGGCGGTGCACGCGATGCCGGTGCGGCGGGCGAAATCCTGCGCCAGCCATTCGACGGCAGCGGCCAGACCCAGTTGATCGAGGATCGGCGGCCGCAACTCAGTGGCGATGCGCCGCACGCTCTTCACCAGATCGTCCACCATCTGGGCGGTTTCCCGCAGGCGGGCGCCGAGGGGGGGAGCCGGCGCCGTGCTGGCCGCGGCGGCCTGGGCCGAGGCGAGCTGCAGCTTCAGGGCCGTGAGCGCCTGGCCGAGGCTGTCGTGGATCTCGCGCGCGATACGCGTGCGTTCGTCTTCACGCACGTCCTGGTGGCGTGCGGCAAGGAGTCGCAGGGCGGCGCGCGAAGCGTGCAGCTGCTCCTCGGCGCGCTTGCGATGGGTGATGTCCATCATCGATCCGACCATGCGCATGGGCTTTTGCGTGACGGGATCGTGGATCACGTACCCGCGATCGTAGACGTCGGCATACGAGCCATCACGCCGGCGGAAACGATACTCCGCCGACCAGGACGTGCTGCCGCCGTCGATGGCGGCTCGAACCGCGGCGATCGCACGCTGGCGATCGTCGGGATGGATGAGACTCTGCCATGTCTCGTAGTGCGCCGCGAGCTCGCCAGACTCGTACCAGAAAACCGTCTCGAAACCCTTCCCCCACCACACCGCTCCGGAAACGAGATCCCAGTCCCACAGGGCGTCGTTGGTCGCGAGTGACACGAGCTGCAGGCGTTCCTCTGATTGCCGCAGCGCAACTTCGGCGGCTCGGCGTGTGGTGATGTCGAAGCCAACTCCCACGACGCCGATGATCCGTCCGTCGGGGTCGCGCAGTGGCTCGACTTGCGCGCTGAACGTGCGGCCGCGATACACGATCTCGTACGATGTCGCGGTGCCGGCTAGTGCTGCCGTGTGGGCGTCCACTGCCTGCTGCGCAACGACGGGGTCCTCGAGGCGATCGCCCACATGCAGGTCGGCCTTGGCCGTCGTGGCCTGTCCCATGAGTGCGAGGCCGCCGCCGCGAAGGCATGTGACGCGCAGGTTGGCGTCCGTGGACCAGAGCAAGATGGGAAGTTGATCGACCAGCCGTGACAGCTGCTCCGGATCGAGAGCTCCGAAGCTGGTATGCGTCGAGAGAAACGGCCCTGGATCAGGAGTCCAGGACATCGCGGACCTTTCGCGCCAGCCCGTCGGGAGAGAAGGGTTTCTGCAGGAACGCGCTACCCACCGGCAGGGAGCCGTGCTGCACGACCGCGTCGCCGGGATACCCCGACATGTACAGGACACGCATACCGGGCCGGCGGGCGGCGATCCGGTCGGCGAGCTCCTGGCCGGAGAATCCCGGCATGACGACGTCTGTGAGGAGCAGATGAATCGTGCCGCCGTGGCGCTCGAGCACGCGCATGGCATCGGTGGGGTCGGACGCGGCGAGCACGACATACCCCTGTGCCTCCAGCGCCCGGCGGCTGAGCGTGAGCACCGCCGCTTCATCCTCGACGACGAGCACGGTCTCGGTTCCACCCTCAGGTCGCTCTCTCGAGGAAGCCGCCGTCGTCCCTTCCGGGGTCTGGATGCGTGGCAGATAGACCTTGAAACTCGAGCCGCGCCCTGGCTCCGAGTAGACGGAGATGTAGCCGTCGCTCTGCTTCACAATGCCGTACACCGTCGCCAGACCGAGACCGGTCCCTTTGCCCACTTCCTTCGTTGTAAAGAATGGCTCGAAGAGATGGGCGCGCACGGTGGCGTCCATGCCCGCGCCGCTGTCGGTCACGGCCACCATCGCGTAGGACCCGGGGACGGCTCCCAGATGTGCCTGGGTGAACGCCTCGTCCAGCTCCGCATTGGCCGTCTCGATGGTCAGTTTGCCGCCGTCGGGCATGGCATCGCGCGCGTTCACGGCAAGATTCACGAGCACCTGCTCGATCTGGTTGGGATCCGCGCGCACGCGGCCGAGATCGGGCGCGAGCACGGTGACCAGGGCGATATGCTCGCCGATCAGCCGCCGCAGCATGCGGTCCATATCCGCCACCACGACGTTGAGATCGAGGATCTCCGGCTGCAGCATCTGTCGCCGGCTGTACGCGAGCAGCTGCCGTGTGAGCGACGCCGCGCGCTCGGATGCCTTGCGGATCTCCTCGACATCCTGGCGCTTCGTGTCGCCGGGGGGCAAGTCGCGCAGCAACAGCTGCGTGTTGCCGAGAATGGCGGTCAGCAGGTTGTTGAAGTCGTGGGCGATGCCGCCCGCCAGCTGCCCCACGGCTTCCATCTTCTGCGATTGGCGGAATTGCTCCTCGAGGTGGCGCTGATCGCTGACGTCGCGCTGGGTGCCCCACACGCGCACCAGCTGCCCGTCCTCCAGGAAGCCGACGACATTATTAAGGAAAACGCGAGGCCGGCCGTCCCGCGCCCGCTCTCGGGTTTCGGAATCGGCCAGCCGATAGCCCGCCCGGATAAAGCCGCGAATCTGTTCTCGATTGGCGGGGTCGTTGACATCGTGGAGATCGCCCAGCCGCGTGCCGATGAGCTCGGCCGCCTCGGTGTAGCCGTACATGCGCGCCATGGCGTCGTTGCACTCGGCAATCCGCGCCCGCTCGTACAGCCGGTCGATTAGCTCCTCTTCGGGCAACGCAATCGGCACGGGAGGGTCGATCTCGATACGCGACACCCCTTCGGAGCTCTGCGCGATGAATGCCCGATAGCGCTCTTCCGACCGCTTGCGGTCGGTGACGTTCATACCGATGCCGAGCCATTCCCCGTTGCCGAGCGGCGCATTCGCCCAGATCGTATCGAGGGTCTCGCCTTTCCTGGTGCGCGTGCGGAAATCCGTCCAGACGCCGGTGGGCGCGCCAATGGATTCGCGCACCCGCCGCTGATCGGCCGGATCGGGGTACAGGTCGGCGAAAATATCTCGCTGGGTGGCTTCGCCGATGGTGTAGCCGAGCGTGCGGGTCCACTCGCGGTTGCCCCACTTGATGTTCCCCTGCTGGTCCAGAAAGACCAGCATGACGGGGATGTTGTCGACGATTTGCTGCAGCAGCCCGCTCTGCTCCCGCCAGGCGTCCTCGATCCGCTTGCGCTCGATCGCCATCGCCATCTGTGAGGACACGAAGGTGAGGATGTCGAGCTCGCTCTGTCCGTACCGCACGCCCTGCGAGTAGGTCTGCATCACGACGACGCCGATCGTGCGATCTTTGACCTTGAGCGGTACGCCGAGCCAGTCGATCGAAGGCGCGCCGATCAGCTCGGCTTCGCCGGCGTTCACGAGCCGCTCGTACACTTCGGGTGTCGCGAGCAGCGGCTGCCCCGTCCGCAAGACGTACTCCGTGAGTCCCTTGCGGAGCTTGCGCGGCCGGACGTCGCAGGTGAGGTCGATCTCGTCCACGAAGTACGGGAACTCGAGCTGGTTTTTCTCGGGATTGTACAGCGACACGTAGAAGTTTTTGGCGGGCATCAGCTCGCCGACGACCTCGTGAATCGCGCGCAGCAGCTCCAGGAGGTTGTCCGCAGTATGCGCCGTATGGGAAATGCGGTACACCGCTTCCTGCACGCATTCGGCGCGGCGCCGTCCCGTCACGTCACGGAAACTCCACACGCGACCGACAGAGCGGCCTTGCAGCCGCAGCGGTATGGAGTAGCGCTCGAGCACCCGGCCGTCTTTGAAGTTCAGCATGTCGAAGCTGTCGGACTCGGGCTCGGCGTAGCGTTCCTGAATCCCGTCCACGAAGTACTGCGGATTCAGCAGCTGATCCTGGACATGCTGGATCAACCGGCGGCGGCCCGCGGCGTCGTCGTTGGCGGCAATCAGCGCGGGTGCCAGGCCCCAGATTTCCTCGAAGCGCCGGTTGTGCGACACGATATTCCCATCGAGATCTACGACCAGAATGCCGTCCGCCGTCGATTCGAGGGTGGACCGGAGAACGGAGACCGTGAGGGAGTCAGCGACCCTACGGGGTTTCTTCGCCCTCTTCTTGGTCTTGCTGGTCTTCGCCGGAGCTGAGCGCCGTTTCGCCATGCGCCAGAATTTATGACTCGGGACCCGCTTGGCCATGAGGAGTCGCCGGGTGACTCGGGTCACGGGTTTGACGGCTGGGCAACCCTAGCTTGGAAGCCCTTTCCAAGGGGGCCCGGTTGCCCGCCAAGCGATTCCGCTGGCTGGGGATAGAGGAATCGAATCGCGCGGACCAGCAACTCCGTGCGGCAGCGCGGCAACAGGAAGCGGTCGCCCACCTCGGCCAGCAGGCACTCGCCGGGGCAGCGCGGGGAGACCTCTTTCAGACAGCCGCGGGTTTGCTCGCGCGCGGTCTCGACGTCGAGTTCAGCGATATCCTGGAGCTCAAGCCCGAACATCGGAGCCTGCTGCTGCGCGCCGGGACCGGTTGGCGCGCGGCTCGTGTCGGGCGGACGCTCATCAGCGCGGATCCCGCGTCACTGGCCGGCTACGCGTTGAACGCGGCCGGTCCGGTCGTCCTCGACGATCTCGCCGCCGAAACGCGCTTCAGCGCACCGCCCCATCTCGAAGAACATGGCATCGTGAGTGGCCTGTGCGTCGTCGTGCAGGGCCGCGAGCGCCCGTGGGGTGTTCTCGGCGGCTACTCGGCGCAGCCGCGGGAATTCAGCGGACCCGACATCCTCTTCGTCCAAGCCCTGGCGCACGTGCTCGCGACCGCGCTCGAGCGCGCCCGCGTCGAGGAGGCGCTGCGCAGGAGCGAAGAGCACTTCAGGTCGCTGACGGAAAACGCGTCGGACATCGTGACCATCCTTGGGGACGACGGCATCCTGCGGTACGTCAGCCCGTCCGTCGAACGGCTTCTCGGCTACCGCAGCAGCGAGCTGCTGGGGCGGAACGCATTCGAGTTCATGCATCCCGACGACCTCGGTCCCGTGATGGAGGCGCTCGCCGACGCGATCCAGCGGCCGGGTACCCCGTATTCGGCGACATTCCGGTTCAAGCACGCCGATGGCACCTGGCGCATCCTCGAATCGATCGGTCAGGCGAAGCAGGACCAGCCGGATGCGTACAGCGTCATCGTAAATTCACGCGATGTCACCGAACGCGTGCGCCAGGAGGAGGTGCTGCATGCCAGCAAGCAGCGTCTGCGAACGGTCGTCGCCGGTGCGCCGGTCATCTTCTTCTCGCTCGACCCCCAGGGCGTCTTCACGCTCGCAGAAGGGAAGGGACTGCACTCGCTCGGCGTGCGGCCCAAGATGCTGCTGGGCAAATCGTTTTTTGAGATCCTGGGCGACGTGCCGCAGGCGGTGAGTGATGTGCGGCGCGCGCTGGCGGGAGAGTCGGTCACCGCGCGGGTGGAGCTGTTTGGATTCGAGTTCGAGGCGCAGTACTCTCCGGTGCGGGAGAAGGACGGCAGCATCGCGGGCGTCGTTGGCGTGGCGACGGACATTACGGAACGACGCCGCGCCGAAGAGGCGCTGCGGCGCGCGGACACGGCGAGCCGCACGCTGGTGCAACAAGCTCCCTTCGGAATCTTCCGCGCCTCGCCGGACGGCACGCTGCTCAGCGTCAACCCGGCACTGGTGGAAATGCTCGGATACGCCTCCGAGCGAGATTTGCTCGACCAGCATCTGGACAAGGATGTCTTCCGTGATCCGGCGGAGCGCGCGCGCTACGTCACACACCTCAACGAGGCGCCGGGTGCCGCGGAAACGCAAGCCGTCTGGCGCCGGAGCGACAGCACGCCCATCACGGTGCGCCTCTACGGCCGCGCCGTGCGACGCGATGACGGCCGCGTGGAGTGCCACGAAATCTTCGCCGAGGACGTAAGCCAGCGCCGCGACCTCGAGGAACAGCTGCGCCAGGCGCAAAAGATGGAAGCGGTCGGCCAGCTGACCGGCGGGATCGCGCACGACTTCAACAACCTGCTCACGATCATCCTCGCCAATGCGGAGCTGCTGGCGCGCGGTCCGGACGAGGCCAGTCTGCGCGACATCGTGTCGGCGGCGGTGAGCGGCCGGCTCATGGTGAATCAGCTCCTCGGCTTCGCGCGTCGCTCGGCGCTGGCGCTGGAGTCCATGCACCTCGGCCAGCTGGTAAACGATCTTGCGACCGTGTTGCGACGCGTCCTGCCGGCCGACATCGAGCTGCTCGTGTTTGCCGATGAGGATCTGCCCGAAGTGTCGGCCGACGGTCACGCGGTCGAGCAGATCATCCTCAATCTCGTGAACAACGCGCGCGACGCGATGCCGCAAGGCGGCGTGTTGCGACTCGAGACCAGCTGCAGCTGGATCAGCGATGCCCAGCGCGACGTCCTCGGGCCGGGAGCCACCACCGAGTACGTCTGTCTGGCCATCGACGACACCGGCGCGGGCATGGACGAAGCCACACGGCAGCGCGCGTTCGAGCCGTTCTTCACGACCAAGCCCATCGGCAAAGGCACCGGTCTCGGCCTTGCTACAGTCTACGGATTGGTGAAGCAGCACGGCGGGTTCGTGCAGATCGACAGCGCGCCGGGCGCGGGGACGCGCCTGCGCGTGTACTTCCCGGTGGCCGAGGAAGCGTCCGGCCGCCGCCGGGCGTCGGGAGGGATCGCCATGCCGGCGGCGCTGGGCGGCGGCAAGGAGACAATCCTCGTCGTCGAGGACCAGGCACAGTTGCGGCGAGCGACGGTGTCCACTCTGGAACGGGCCGGGTACACCGTGCTCTCGGCGGCCGATGGCATCGAGGCGCTGCAGCTGTTGCGCCAGCACCCCGATCCGATCGACCTCGTCTTCACCGACCTCGTCATGAGCCGGCTGGGCGGGCGCGGTCTCTACCAGATCGACCGCCGGGAAGGACGCAAGACGCCGTTCCTGTTCACCAGCGGCTATGCGGGCGCCGGGCGCGGCGAAGAGGCGCTCGATCCCACGCTGCCGTTCCTCCCCAAGCCGTGGGCCACCGCGGATCTGCTCGCCCGCGTCCGCGCGGCCCTCGACGGAGCGAAAGCCCTCCGTTCCTGATTCAGCTCCCGAGGCAGGACTCCAACCTGCGACCCGTAGCCTGAGCGAGCGGGGCGCGCCTACCGCCGCGAGTCATGAGCCAGGCGGCCGCGGAGTCGTGCATCCATGTGCCGATGTTCGACGTGACGTCGGCGATCCAGAGACCGCGGAACAGTGGCCGGCGGAGCGGGCTCCAGGCGGAGGGCGCGGTCTTGTCGGCCAATGTATGGGTCTCGCTCCTAACTACCGGTCGAAAACCGCACGGCGCCGATCTCGGTCAAGTCGCGCAGCGTAGCCGCGATGTCGCCGGGACGAAGACCGGCCGCGCGTGCCAGGTCGTCCACCGTGCGCGCGCCGTCGGCGAAGCGCACCACCGAAGCGATGGCGTCGCTCGCGCGCGCCACCGCGACGCGTCCGTGACGCGAGCGCGCCACGAGGAGACGCGTCTTACGCCGCGGAGCGTCGGGCGGCGTTGTCCACGGTTGCAGCAACTGCGGCAACACGGTTGGCAGGTCGTACTCCAGCTCGAGCAGCGTGGTGCCTTCAACGAGGTCGGGCGGGGCGACAGCCGGTCGATCGTCGCCGTGACCCGTGTCGCTCCACACGCGCGGCCCGGCCTCGACTACCATCATCGCTTCCTGATAGCGGAGCAAATCCCCGTGATATGGCACTTCCTCGCCGGCGACGTACGCCATGACCAGACGGGCGACGGCCCGTGCGGTGGCGCGATCACCTAGCACCGCAGTGGCAAGCAGCGCGTCGAAGCCCGGCTGCCGCAGCACCGCCTCGGGCCAGCGTGCCGTGACGCGCGCGAGCGCCCGTGAATACTTGAAGAAATGGACGATCCGCTCGTGATAGAAATGCCGGGCGAGAAACCGCGCGAACCGCTCGACTTGCCCGGCGTCCGCGAGCCGGCGACCGCGCCACTCGGCCGACGCCCGGTAGGGCGCGTCGGCCAAGGCACGAATCACCTCGTCTTGCAGGGCGCGATCGTTCACAGGGCTGCCCGGATGCGGTCCACGCTCGCGAAGAGGACGTCGGCCGTGAGCGACGGTGAAAACGCGTCGAACGTCACTGCCTTCGCCCCGGGGCAACGCGTCAGCGCGTGCACCATGAAGTCGAGCATCGCATCGCTCGGTGCTGTCGGAGCGATCCAGGGACCCTCGAGATCGCGGTCTTGCTCTACACCAGCGACGTGCACTTCGACCACGTGCTCCAAAGGGAACTCGGCGAGCCACGCTTGGGGCGCGAGGCCGCGGTAATGCGCCTCGAGCCACACGTGCGGCAGATCGAGCAGGAACCCGGTGCCCGTCGCGTCCAAGAAGCGTCGCAGCCATATGGGCTCAGGCATCTGACTGGCGCGCACGTCGAAGAAACCGGGGATGTTCTCCATGACCAGCGGTTGGTCGAGGCGTGCCTTGAGCGCATTGGCGTTCGCGACGAACCGCGCCAGAAACTCTTCCGTGTAGAGCGGTGGGAAGACGTAGTTGAGATTGTAGGTCCCGTCCTCCGTGTGCAGGCACTGAAAGTGCTCCGCCACCCAGGGCGAGTCGTATAACCCGGCCAGGGAGCGGGCCCGTTCGATCGCGCGATCGTCGAGCGGCTCCGAGAGCTGGCCCAAATAGTCATGCAGCAGCAGCGTGTAGCGCTGTTTGATCGCGGGCCAGTGCCGATCGCCCGCCGCCGGTGGGTCCGCCATGGCCAGATGATCGATGGTGCTGGCCGCCGCAAGCTCAGCGCCGAGGTGCGGATTGTAGAATGCGCCCACCATCATGCGACCAGTCCCTGTTCTGCGAGCCGATCCACGAACACCTTCACCTGCGCCGCGATCATCGGTTTCTCGCCCTTGTCCGTCCATTCGGCGGCAATCGCTTCGTAGCGCATTCGGCCGTCGAGCCGCGCGACGATGAAGCGCTCGCGCTCGCCCCAGGTCGCGGCCGCGACGTGAGCCGAGGGGCTTGCGCGCGCGGGCGCGAACTGAGCCGCGACAATGGCGTCGATCGATCGCGTGATGTCGGCGTCGAGTCGCCTCGCGCCGGCCAGGTTTTGATCGACTTGCTCGACGCTTCGTGCGCCGGCCAACACGATGTTGACGCCAGGCCGCGAGAACACCCATGCAAGAGCCAGCGCGGCGAGCGTGAGGCCGGCGCGCTGCGCGATCGGGCGCAGTCGTTCGATGACCCGCTGCCGCCGTGTGAATTCCGCTCCCTTGAACCAATAGATCGCGCCGCGGTGATCGCCGGGTGCAAATATCGGGGCGGAGGCAGCGCTGTAGTTCCCGGAAAGCAGCCCCGATGCCAGCGGCCGATACGCGAGAAATGCCAATCCATGCTGTTGGCACGTCGGGATCTCGCGCTCTTCGGGGTCACGGTCGAACAGGTTGTACGCACCCTGATAGGTAACGATCGGAGCGATGTCGGTCGCGCGCTGGATCTGCAAGTGCGTAGCATTGCACAGTCCTATGGCGCGCGCCTTGCCTTGCCCTTGGAGCGCGTGAAGCTGTTCGAGCTGCGCTTCCCACCCGGGCAGCGCCTCGTGCAGCTGTACCAGATCGACGTATTCGCTGCCGAGCCGTCGCAGCGATGCCTCGAGCGATGCGCGGGGATCATCGCGCGGGCCGACCTTGGTGGCAATCGCCATCGTCTCGCGCCGCTCGCGCAAGACGCGGCCCAGCAACATTTCGGACGCGCCGTTGCCGTAAGTCGGCGCCGTGTCGAACCAGGTGATGCCACGATCGGCGGCGTGGCGCACCGCTGCCTCACGCTCCGCGGCGTCGTGCTGTCGTGACCCACCCCAGCCGCTGCCTCCGACCGCCCAGGCGCCGAACCCCAGTATGGGTTGGGAGCCCGTAAAACGTGGCAGGGGCCCGAAGTTCATTCGGGCCCCTGCGTACATGCCGCCGCTCCGGTTAGGAGTGGCAGGTGGGCTGCAGCTCGCTCGTCTCGACGATTTCGGGACGATGACAGCTGGGCACCAGTTCCTGCGTTTCAACGATCTGCATACGACCTCCAATTGGAATAATGGGGGTGGTATTACTCGTCTCGCGGTAATGCCGCGAGCGCCTCAACGGTTCCCCACCCCCGACCCCCTTGAAATGGGCATGGTTGCATGAACGCGCAAGGCCCGCTAGCCTCGGGAGCCCGATGATTCAGATCGCCAGCCTCCTCACCGAGCAAGCCCTCGCCGACGAGTTCGTCCAATCGTTGGCGGCCCGGCGCCTCGACGAGAAGTTCTTTTATTGGTTCCCCCTCTCCGTGCGCGCCTGGCTGGCGCTCTGTTCCGATGGAGCGTACCGGAATTTCGTCCGCTCGCGATCACTGGTCGCGCAGTCCCGAACGGAGCTCGCCGGCCAGACGCCCGCGGGCGAGATCGAGGTCCTCAGTCTGGGCGCAGGACAGGGAGACAAAGACGTGCTGCTGCTCGAGGCGTTGCGCGGGCACGGCCGGAGCGTCCGCTATGTCCCCGTAGATGCGAGCCAGGGCCTGCTCGAAATCGCATGCCAGAGCGCCGGCGACGCCGGGTTTCCCGCGCAGGGCGTCAAGGCCGATGTGGCGCGCGCCGATCATCTCCGCGCCCTGGCAGCCGACTCGCGAACTCCGCCGCGACTCGTGATGATGCTGGGGAACACGCTCGGCGCGTTCGATCCCCTGGCGATGGCGCGCGCGCTGCGGGAACTGCTGCGACCGACCGATCTCCTGCTCGTGGATGGTGAGGTGTACGCCGGCGGCGATACCGTGGCGGGGTACGACAACCCCTTGAATCGCCAGTTCGCTTGGGCTCCGCTGCACTCGGTCGGCATCGGCGAAGCGGACGGCGAGCTGCGGTTCGAAGTGCGGGACGACGCGCGCCTTCCCGGTCTCTACCCGCTCGCGAAATACTTCGCGCCCCGCCGTGACGTCGTGGCCCGCGTCGGCGGCGAAACACTGGCTCTGACCGCCGGCGAACGGGTTGAAATGAACCACTCGTACAAGTACTCCGCCGACACATTCACCCGGATTCTCGCGGACGCGGGACTCAAGGTGCGATGGCGCGGAACGAGCGACCACGGCCGCTTCCTCATGGTGCTCGCGGAGCGCGGGCTGGCATGAGCGCGCGAATCATCCGTACCTACTTCGCGATCACATTTCTCTTCAACCTCGCCATGTCCCTGATTTGGGGCGTGGACACGTTGTTCAAGCTTGGCGCCGGCCTCGACATTTTCCAGGTCATGCTCACCAACGCCGCGTTCACCGCCGGCTCCATGGTGTTCGAGATCCCGACCGGCGTGGTGGCTGATACCGTCGGGCGCCGTGTGTCGCTGCTGCTGAGTCTCGGCACACTCTTCATCACGACGTTGCTCTACGTCGGCGCGGCGTGGCGCGGCTGGGGCTTCGCGGCGTTCTGCTGGATTTCGGTGTTTCTCGGGCTGGGATACACGTTCTACACGGGAGCGGTGGATGCCTGGCTCGTGGACGCCCTGAAGGCCACGGGCTACAGCGCGCCGCTCGAACCCGTCTTCGCACGCGGGCAGATGATGTTCGGCGTGGGAATGTTGCTCGGTACCATCTCGGGCGGATTGTTGGGTCAGATTCATCTCTACATCCCGTATCTCGTTCGCGCCGGCGTGGTGATCCCGCTGTTCGTGCTCGCGTGGTTCGGGATGCGGGAGGTCGGCTTCACTCCCCGCGCGCTCGAGTTGCGCCGCGCGCCGGCCGAGCTGCGGCGGTTGTTCGTCGAGGGGATGGATTATGGGCTGCATCATCGAGTCGTCCGGCCGGTGATGCTCGCGTCGCTCGTGACGATGAGCTTCATGATTTTTGGCTTCTATAGTTGGCAGAAGTACTTCCTCGATTTGCTGGGGAAGAATCTCATCTGGGTCAACGGTGTGATCAGCTCGCTCGTCGGGCTCGCGCTGATCGCCGGCAATGCGCTCGTGCCCAGGGTGGCGCGCGCGGTCGGCACGCGCACGGGCGTGCTCACGCTCAGCATCGCCGTCCAGGCGGCGACCGCGACGGCATGCGGGGCGCTGGGACTGCTCGCCCCGGGTCCGGTTACGTTTTATGTCGTCGTGCTGCTGTATCTCGTGTATAGCGTGGCGCTGGGCGTATCGATGCCGGTCAAGCAAGGCTACCTGAACGCCCACATTCCATCTGCCCAGCGCGCGACGGTCATTTCACTCGACGCGTTCTTCGCGAGCCTGGGCGGTGTGGTAGGCCAGACCACGTGGGGTTACCTGGCGCGG
>QHUJ01000118.1 GCA_003221895.1 Gemmatimonadota bacterium
ACCTGGGGATTCCGCTCAACGTAATTTAGAAGTAGTCTTTACTACTACTTTGGCGCTCAATCTCACGCCGTTCGGCTTCACTCCTACGGAGTCCCTCGTCTACACGACGTTGTTGCGCCTTGGCCCGGCGACCGGCTACGCGGTCGCCCGAGCCGCACGACTGGCGCGCGCCAACGCCTACAGCGCGCTCGAAGGGCTCGTCACCCGGGGAGCGGCCAGTCGCACTCCACCACCCAGCCGTCCTGCCCGCTACCGCCCGACCGATCCCCAGGGTCTGCTGGCTCAGCTCGCGATGAAGCAGGGGGAGGCGCTCGACCGCCTCGGCCGGGAGCTGCGGGACATCTCGCGCCCTGGCGAGCCGGTGACGCGCGAAGTCGGCGGGAGTCGAGCGGTCGCGAATCTCGTGATGCAGCTCGTGGCACGCGCAAACAAGAGTGTCGCAGGAGTCATGGCGGCAGAGCTGTGGCGCCCGACGCTTCCCGCCTGGCGCCGGGCAGCAGAGCGGGCGCAGCTTGATGTGCGGTTGATGGGCGATTTGCCGCCCGACGCGCCGGCCTGGTTAAAGTCGGTAGGAGAGCATGCGGTGACGAATCGTGCGACCGTACTCGTGATCGATGAGTCTCAGCTGATTGTGACTTCGGGTGACGGTGAGGCAATCGCCGGGGTGTGGAGCTCGCATCCGCTGATCGTGATGCTCGGGCGCAGCGCCCTGCCGACGCTCGCGTGAGTGGACCTGTGAGGGGGGGCCTCGCCTACCTTCTTCTGCTCGGAGCCGCTTGCCGCGCGGCACCGATTCCGGCAGCCCAGCGATATCCCGCCGGCACGCCGTTTCGCGCGACCGATCGCACCATCGACGGCACACAGCTTCGCATCATCGACTCGGGCACGGGGACGCCGGTCGTCCTGCTCCACGGATTCGGAGCGTCGATGTACTCCTGGCGTCATACGTTGCCTGCGCTCACCGCAGCCGGGTATCGCGTCATCGCGTTCGACAACCGGGGCTTTGGGTTCTCCGCCAAGCCGGCGCACGGCTATCGCACCGCCGAGTACGCCACGCTCACGACTGCGCTGCTCGACTCACTACACATTGCGAGCGCGGTACTCGTCGGACACTCCATGGGCGGGGCGATCGCGGCGGAAGTAGCCCTCGCACATCCTGATCGAGTGCGCGGTCTTGTGTTGATCGACGCCGCGGGATACGGCATGCGCTGGCCTGGCGTGCTGAAGATCGCGCGCTGGCCGTTCCTGGGTGCGATCGCGACAACGTTTCGCTCCCGCTGGATCGTCGCGCGCATCGTGCGCTCGACATATGCCGAGCCCTCCAAGGTCTCTGAAGCAGACATCGATCAGTATTACGCGCCTGTCCCCGATCCCGACTACGGACGCGCCTTGCGAGGTGTACTACGCGAGTTCAGGTTCGACACTCTCGGCGGACGGCTCGGAGCACTGCAGACGCCCACCTTGGTCGTGTGGGGGGAGGCGGATCGCTGGACTCCGTTGCGTGACGGCAGCCGGCTCGGTCTGGAGATGCCACGCGCCGCGTTTGTCGTGGTGCCGCGCACGGGCCACAACGCTCCCGAAGAGTCACCCGCCGAGGTAAATCGCTTGTTGCTCGATTTCCTGAAGGAAGGATTGTCCCGTATTCCGGAGAACGTCGCATGGTCCACGCCCTCCTTGCGCTCATCGCGCTCCAGCAACCGGTAGACTCAGTCTACACGAACAAGATCCGTGAGCTCACCACTGAGCCGCGGTTCAACACCGAGCTCACCGATCACCTGCCTGCGGATCCTCGCGTGCCGACACCGTTGAAGGTGCTCGGTTACGTGCCAGGGACCGTCGGGAAACTGTCCTATGTTGCCGATATCACGCGCTATTTCCGCGCGCTCGCTGAGGCGACTCCGCGCGTGAAAGTGTTCGACCTCGGCACGAGCGACGAGGGAAGGCCGATGATCATCGTCGCCATCGCCGACTCGGCGACGATCGCTCAGCTCGATCACTATCGCGACATCACGGCGGCGCTCGCCGATCCTCGCAAGCTGTCCCGGGATTCCGCGCAGCGGCTCGTGGCCGCGGGCAAGCCGATTTATTGGGCGAGCGGCTCGATTCACTCGCCCGAGACGGGATCACCCGAGATGCTGATGGAATTGGCGTACCGGTTGGCGGTCGAGGATACGCCATTTATCCGGCAGATTCGCGACAGCGTCATAACACTCATAACGCCAGTGACCGAACTCGACGGCCGCGACAAGCAAGTCGACGTCTATCGCTACCGCAAGGCGAACAAGAACATTGGCCCCAGCCTCATCTATTGGGGCAAGTACACGGCGCACGACAACAACCGTGACGGCATCGTCATGTCACAGGTGCTGACCCGGACGATGCTGAAGGCGTTCTTCACGTGGCACCCCACCGTGCTGCACGATCTGCACGAGTCGGTGCCTTTCCTCTATACGTCCACCGGGACCGGGCCCTACAATCGCGAGCTCGACCCCATCGTCATCAGCGAGTGGAACGAGCTCGCCTTCCAGGAAATCACGGCGCTCACGAGTCGCGGGCTGCCCGGCGTCTGGACGCACGATTTCTACGACGGCTGGGCGCCGAACTACATGTTCTGGGTGGCGAACGGCCACAACTCGATCGGCCGCTTCTACGAGACGTACACCTCCCGTGGCGCCGAATGCCATACCGTGAAGCTGCCCGACCGTCAGACGTCGGTCGAATGGTTCCGGCCAAACCCGCCGATCAACGGCGTACGCTGGTGCATCCGCAACAACATCAACTATCAGCAGTCGGCGCTCCTCATCGCGCTGAATTACATGGCCCGCAACGGTCAGCGCTATCTCGATCAGTTCTATCGCAAGGGCGTGCGCTCTATAGAAAACGGCCGGGGGAAGAATGGGCCGAATGCGTTCGTCATCCCCGCGAATCAGGCGCGACCCGTTGAGGCCGCCAATCTCGTGAACCTGCTCCGGCTGCAGGGCGTCGAGGTGCAGCGCGCCGATCGCGCGTTCAAGGCGGGCGGTACGGACGTCGCGGCCGGCGACTATGTGGTGCGTCTCGATCAGCCGTACGGACCGCTCGCGAAGAGCTACTTCAGCAAACAGGACTACGGTCCCGACGATCCGCGCCCGTACGACGACACGGGGTGGACGCTCCAATACGTTCGCAACGTGGCGCTGCGACCGATCAGCGACACTACCGTGCTGCATGCGCCAATGACGCTCCTGTCGTCGGACGCGAGGGTCAGGGGTCAGGTGTCGAGCATCAGGGGTGCCGCCGCATACATGATCGCTCCGACGACCGAGAGCGGATTGATTCAATTCCGGTTCGCGTTACGCGATGTCCGGATGTGGGCCAGCGAAGACACCTTCACCATCGACAAGCGCGCATTCGGACGCGGCACCACCATCATTTCGGCGGAAGGAAATCTCGAGCAGCGGATTACGCAGGCTGCGGAGTCGTTGGGGTTGAGCGTGGTGGGTGTGAAGGCAATGCCGCACGTTGCTCGTCACGAGCTCGACATTCCCAAGATCGCGCTCGTGCATTCGTGGCTCAACACGCAGAACGAAGGCTGGGTGCGGTACGCCTTCGATGCGCTGAAGATTCCGTACACCTACCTCAGCGTGCAGCAGCTGAAAAACCGAGATCTGCTGAAGCAGTTCAATGTGATCATGCTGCCCTTCGTCACCAATAACTCGCAGCAAATCGTCAATGGTCTATCGATGAGCGGGCCGCCGATTCCATGGCGCAAGACGGAGCTCACGCCCAACCTCGGCGGCATCGACTCGACTGACGATGTGCGCCCGGGCATCGGCCTTGAAGGCATGACGGCACTCAGCGAGTGGCTCAACGCCGGTGGCGTGGCCATTACGGAGGGCGGCACGTCAGCCGTCTTTACCGACTACGGCGTGACGCGTGGCGTGGACATCACCCCGGCGCGGCAGCTGCGCGCGACCGGCGGGATCTATCGCGCAGTCACGAAGGACCCGAAGAGCCCGATCGCCTACGGCTACGCCGACACGCTCGCGGTCTACTTCAATCAGACGCCGCTCTTCCAGGTGGACACGAGCACGGACATTCCCGAGGACCAGGATCCGGGACTCACCGCCGAGCAGGCGCGCGCGCGACCCCGGGTCGTCATGAGCTTCCATCAGAAGCGCGACTCACTGCGGCTCTCAGGCCTCCTCGTCAGTGGCGAAGAGTTGGCGGGCCGGCCCGCGGTCCTCGATGCGCCGGTGGGTCAGGGTCACGTAGTCCTGTTCGCGATCCGCCCGTTCTGGCGGTGGGAGACGCAAGGCAGCTTCGCGCTCGTGTTCAACGCGATCATGAATTGGAACGATCTGGGTGTTGCGTGGCCGGCGGCGCCAAAGGCAGACCAGCGGGCAGTGGCGGCGCCAGACGAAGGGCCGTAGATTTCATCAACCAAACGGTTGACGAAATGACCACGTGCCGCCTAAGCTAAGTAATGACAGGGCTTTGATGATCGGCGCCGCAGCTCGGGAAGAGTTTGCGAAGCGCGGATACGCCGGCGCGCGGGTCGAGCAGATCGCCCGTCGCGCCGGCGTCAACAAGCAGCTGCTGTTCTACTACTACCACTCGAAGCGCGGCCTCTTTCAGACCGTGCTGACCCAGGCCGCCAGGGAGCTCGAGAACGCTCTGACCGGTCTCGCCTTGCCGGCGGGCGGTCCGCTGGAACGGCTGCGACTGACGCTGCAGGGGCAGTTCGAATTTCTCGCTCGTAACCCGCAAATCGTCGCGTTGCTCGGACAAGGCACACGCTCGAACGCCGCCTTTGCGCCCGCGATCAAGCGCCTCGTCGTGTTGCTCGCGGAGGGGCAGGGACTCGGCCAAGTGCGGGACGATCTCGACCCGCACCTCGCCGCGGCCCAGGCGCTGATCCTGATGGTCGGGTATCTCAGCATGGAAGGCGTCATCGCCGCCAGCGCGCGCACCCTGGATGAGCCGGCGCTGCGTGAGCGGTGGCGTGAAGCCGCGGTGGATCTGGTGGTCAACGGCGTGCGGGCCGCCTAGAAGCTCAATTCCACCCCAAGTCGGACGCGGCGGCCGGGACCGTAGAAGCGGTAGGGAGCATTGGCGAGATCGTACCAGGCTCCGAACGATGTCGAGTACTCGGAGCGGGTAAACAGGCCATCGGCGTTGCCGAACCGCCGCTCGGCGCGCTGTAACAGAACACAGTCGGCCGGACCTCCGGCGCCGTTTCCCGTTCGAGAGCTCCAGCCAGTGCAGACACCGGGACTGCGGAGATCCACAGCCGGTTCGCCCGTGCCAGGTAGCGTTACCCGCAATCCGTTTTGACTCGCCTCAGCCTCCAACTGTGCGACTTGCTCGTCGACCCACCGAGCGCGGTGCAGATCGTTGGTGACTTCTCCCGTTTCGGTGAAGATGTCGGTCAGGTTCGTCCAGTTGAACAGGTTCGTCGATTCGACAAAGACCGCGCCCCCGACCCGCCCCATCGGGAACGAACGGGTGATACGGATGTCGAGGGTCTTGAAAAGCGCCAACGTGGAGGAGTTCTCCGACTCGATCGGATCCGCGTCCTGACCGATGGTCAGCCCCGCGCCGCTATTCCGCTGCAGCGTGTAATGCCGATTGGTGGAGAATCGAAATATCGGGAAGACGTCGGTATTTGCGAGCACGGCACCAAGTGGCGCGCGATTCCCCCACCGGACGCCCACCGATCCCGACGCAAAGGTGCGTGGGCCGTCGAGCGCGGAGCCGCCCTGATGGCTCACACTCACCGTCCCGGTCACCACATCCGAGAACCGTCGCTCGAGCATGGCGTCGATCCCGCTCACCTTGCCGCGATCCGCGGTCGTGAACACGCGCCAATACCCGAGCACGCCGCCTGCGCCTGGATCCGCGAACTGTTCCAGACGGATGGCATCGCCTGAAAGACTCTGGGAATAGAGTGCGACGTCCGCGAACGTGTTTCGATCCTCCCCCATCGCGATGTGAGCACCGAGCTCGAGCAGATCGGTGTGTCCAAGCGCAATGTCGCGTCCATACGCTACGTTCCGACTTGCTTGGGACAGGTCGGTGTTCTTGAACGCGAAGAGACTCTCAAAACCGGGGATGCGGGCCTGCCGCCCAGCCGTGAACCGCACGGTCCCGCCTGGCCATGCATCAACACGCATGCGCAGCTGCGGGCTGACGGTCGTGTGCGCGCTCGCCGGTTGAAAGTTGGCGGTCGGATTGGCTGGATCGAATGGCGCGAGCCGAAAGGTGTCCGTCCCTGACACCGCAATCGGGTCCGTTATAGACGAAATGCGTCCGGGGACGACGGGGTAGGAGGCACGGCTGTCGAGGCGATCGAGCCGCGCGCCGGCCGTCAGCTCGACGCTTCCAAGCTGCACTTGGTCTTCGATGTAGGCGCCCGTGCGCCGGGGTTGCTCGGCATAGGCATTGATGTCAACGGCCGCGATCGATCGGGGGGCGGCATAGCGGCGCGTGTCGAACCTGGCAAAGTCAAAGCCTGCAAAGAGCTGATGCGTTGAAGCGAGCTGCCAGCCGAAACTAATGCGCGCCTGCCAGCGGCGTTCACGACTCAGGTCGAAGGGGCCATCGAGACCGCTCGTGAAGAACGGCAAGCGCTGATTCTGCTCGACCGCGTACGGATTCATGCGATAGGGCTGTGCCGAGATCAATTGGTTCTGGTCGAGGAACGGCACAAGATCTTGGCACGCTGCTTGGCCCGCCTGCAGACACTTGAGCTGTACGTCGTCGAGGTACTTCACCGCGTGGTAGGAGGTCCCGGCGATCGACACGTCGTGAACCGTCGAGAGATCAGTAACGAATTCCAGGGGCGACAGCAGGAAGCCACCGACCGGCTCGCGCGACTCCGCCTCCGATTCGAGCGACAAGACCCCGGACGCGCGCTCGTCGCGCTGGTAGGAAAGATTGACGTTCAGGCTGAGGGCCGTTCAGCGACCCGGGGCAACTGGTGCACCCAATCGAGCACGAACACACGACTTGACGTGCGCGCGGCAATGCGATTCTGGGCATTGTAGAGCGCCGTGAACGGAAACTCACGCTCCTGCTCGCGCCCCGCGAGCACCGTCAGGCTGACGTGCTCACCCTTGCCGTATAGCCTTTGGATCTTCGCCTGCAAAGCGTGAGCGCCATGCGTGGCGAACGGAACCTGCAGACCGTGACACGCAGCGCTATTGCTCGATTCGTCGCAGTAGCCCGAGTACTGGGTGAAGCGCGGTATAGCGAGATCGATGGTGTCGCTCGCCGGATTGCCAAAGTCGACTGGCTGGCGAATCACGGTATCGGTGCCGCTCACGATGTATACCGGCGCCTGCACATCGCGCAGCTTCTCGGTCTCGAGCGATTGCTGCCCGGTCAGCGAAAACCCCGCGAAGCCGGTGAATCCCAGCGGTAGCGACCCTCCTGCCGTCGCCTCCAGCCGGTGGAATCCGATGTTACGCCAGAGATCCGGCCCTGCGTCATCCGCACGATAGCGCACGCCGCCCGTCCATGTCCCCTCGGCCGTGGGCGTGATGATCTCGAGTACTCCGGGTGACGCATCCCCGAGGTACGCCGGCGCGAGGCCCGTTGAAAGCGCGAGTGACGCCACGCCCCTCAGGGGCGGCAGGAGCTCGAAGTCTTGGCGCTGGCCGTTACGCACCAGCGCGCCATCCACATACACGCCGACGTCGCCGGTCAGACCGCCGCGCACCGAGAATGCCTGTGGGTCCACGAGTCCGTAGACGCCCGGAGTCAACACCGGCAGCTGCAAGACGTTACCAACGGGCAGCCGGCGGAGCGTCACTGAATCGAAGACGACCGTCGGTCGATGGCGCGGAAGCGGCCGCACGCTGTCCGGGGGGATGGAAGGAGGCTTTGACGTCGAGTCCTGGGCAAAAAGCGGCGCCGCGGCAGCCAGGGAAGCAGCTACCGCGGCGTGGAAATACCGCTGAAGTCGCATGGCCCTACTACACCTCCGGGCCTTAGTGGTGCGCCAGGAAACCCGTGCCGACGGGAGCTTCGGTCTCGAAAATCAGGTGGCCGGACTCGAACCGCGCCCCACGGAGTGCCAGGCTCAGGACCTGTCCCAATTCCTCGACCAGGTGAACGACCAGGGTCTTCCTGACTTCGTCCGGGAGGTCATCGAGATCCCGCTCATTCTCCTTCGGCAGGATCACGGAGGTGATCCCCGCGCGAACGGCGCCGAGGACCTTCTCTTTGACCCCGCCGATCGGCAGCACCCGGCCCCGCAGCGTGATCTCACCGGTCATCGCGATGTCGTGACGCGCGGGCCGGCGGGACAGCGCCGATACCAACGCGGTCGCCATCGTCACGCCTGCCGACGGACCGTCTTTGGGGATCGCGCCCGCCGGAACGTGAACGTGAATGTCGGTGTCCGCAACCGCGCTGGCGGGGATACCCAGCAAGTCGGCGTGCGACTTCGCATAGGTCAACGCTGCCCGTGCTGACTCTTTCATGACGTCGCCGAGCTGACCAGTGAGCATGAGGTCGCCCTTGCCGCGCATCACGCTCGCCTCGACGAACATGATGTCGCCGCCGACCGGCGTGTAATACATCCCCGTGGCGACGCCCACCTGGTCCTCTCCAGCCATCCGCTCCGGATGCACCTTCGGCCGCCCGATGAGATCGGGGATCTCCTCCGGCCCCACTACGACGCGCTCAGCCACGCCGTCGGCGATCTTGCGTGCGACCTTGCGGCCGAGCTTGCCGATCTCGCGCTCGAGTTGGCGCACTCCCGCCTCGCGGGTGTAGCTCGCGATGATCTCGCTCAGCGCGGCATCCGTGAGCGTGAACTGATCGCTGACCAGGCCGTTCTCGCGCAGCTGCCGCGGCACGAGATAGCGCTTGGCGATCTCGAGCTTCTCGCGCTCGGTGTATCCCGCAAAGTTCACCGTCTCCAGGCGGTCGAGCAGCGGCGCCGGAATGTTTTGGATGAAGTTCGCGGTGGCGATGAACAGTACCTCCGACAAATCGAACGGCACACCGAGATAGTGATCGGTGAAGGTGTCGTTCTGCGCCGGATCGAGCACCTCGAGCAACGCAGCCGCCGGATCACCCTGGAACGAGATGCCGAGCTTGTCCACTTCGTCGAGCAGGAAGATCGGGTTCTTCGCGCCCGCCTGCTTCATGCCCTGGATGATGCGGCCCGGCATCGCACCGACGTAAGTGCGGCGATGGCCGCGGATGTCGGCCTCGTCGCGCGCGCCGCCCAGTGAAATCCGGACGTAGGGACGTCCCATGGCCCGCGCGATCGACTTGGCAATCGAGGTCTTGCCCACGCCTGGCGGGCCGACGAACAGCAGGGTCGGCGCGCGCGCGGCGCGATCGTCCTCGTTCCCCGGCGCCTCCTCCTTGGGCTGGCGCTGGCGCAGCTGCCGCACCGCCAGGAACTCGAGCACCTGATCCTTCACGTCCTGCAGTCCGTAGTGATCCTCTTCGAGAATGTGAGCCGCACGCTTCAGGTCGAGCGACTCCTCGGCCCGGTTGCTCCACGGCAGCTCCGCCACGGTCTCGAGATAGGTGCGGATCACCTGTGCCTCCATCGATTCACGGCCGGCACGCTCCAGGCGTGCCAGCTCGCGGTCGACTTCTTTGCGCGCGGCCTCCGGCAAATCGAGCGCGTCGAGCCGCTTCTTCAGATCGTCGGCCTCGGCCGCCTCTCCTTCTTCCCCGAGCTCTTTGCGGATGGCCTTCATCTGCTCGCGCAGCAGCATTTCGCGCTGCCGCTCGCCGAGCTCTTCCTGGACCTGTGATTTGATGTCCTCCTGAGCGTCGAGCACCGCGATTTGGCGCTGCACGTGCACGAGGACGCGGCGCAGCCGGTCTTCGACCGCGAACGTCTCGAGCAGCTGCTGGCGCTCGAGGGATTGAATGTCGAGATGCCCCGCAACCAGATCAGACAGAGCGCCCGGATCGCTCACGCCTTGAAGGACTTGCTGCACGACTTCGGTCGGCAGGCCGGACTTCTGACCCAGCTCCGCGGCGCGCTCGCGCACCTCGCGATGCAACGCTACGAACGCGGCATCCTTCTCATTCAGTGGAGCGAGATCGGGCGTTTCCCGAACGGTCGCTTCGAGATAGCCGTTGGTCTCGGTGTAATGGACCGCGGTGCCGCGAGTGTCGCCATGCACGACCAGTTGCACGCCCCCCAGATTGCGCTGCACCTGGCTGATACGCGCAATTGTCCCGGTCGTGTAAAGAACACCAGGCGTGACCTGATCGATGTTTTCTTTCTGGGCGACCGCGAAGACTTTGCGGTCGGGATTCTTCAGGGCGGCTTCGATGGCACGCAGCGTGGCGGGTCGCCCGGCCCCAATCGGCGTCGCGACACCCGGAAACAACACGGCGTCGCGCAACGGCAATACGGGAAGTGTCATTCTATCGGACATGAATTACTCCTTTGGGGCGTGGCGAATGCACCGACTGTGCCATGAAACAACGTCGCGCGCGGCAGGTCCGTTCCGCGAAACGCCGCCAAAGCGGCGGGGGCTGCCAACTCGACGCGCGAAGGCTAATCTTAGGCCGTGATTGATCGGTTGGCGCAGCGGCTGAGTCAGGCCCTTGGCTCGTCATTTACGCTCGAAGGCGAGATCGGCCGCGGCGGCATGGGGGTCGTCTACCACGCGCGGGACGAGCGACTCAAGCGGAAAGTGGCCGTTAAGGTCCTGCCGCCCGAGCTCGCGTTCCGCGAGGAAATCCGCATCCGGTTTCTGCGGGAGGCGGAGACTGCCGCACGCCTATCACATCCCCATATCGTCCCAATCCACTCGGTCGGTGAAGGTCCCGACGGACTCGTGTACTTCGTGATGGCCTACGTGGATGGTGAATCGCTCGCGGCGCGCCTCAAACGCCGCGAGCGCCTGCCTCCCGAGGAGTCACGCCGCATCATGATGGAAACGGCGGACGCACTCGGCGCAGGACACGCACTCGGCATCATCCACCGGGACGTCAAACCCGACAACATCCTGCTCGAGGGAAGCCGCGGCCGGACGGTCCTCACGGACTTCGGCATCGCCAAAGCACTGACGTCGACGACCGGGCCGGGAACCCTGACGGCGACGGGCGTGGCGATCGGCACACCGCATTACATGAGTCCGGAGCAGGCGGCCGGCGACCGCGAAATCGACGGCCGCTCCGACATCTACAGTCTCGGCGTCGTCGGTTTTCAGATGCTCGCCGGCGAGCTGCCGTTCTCGGCACCGACGGTGCCCGGCATTCTGCTCAAGCAGATTACCGAGCAGGCCCCGAGCCTCAAGGAAAAATCCCCGACCTGCCCGGAGGACCTCGCGGCGTGCGTGATGCGCTCGCTCGAGAAAGAACCCGAGGCCCGATGGCCGACGGCCGACGCGTTGCGCCGCGCGCTGGAATCGCGCAGCGCACCTCCCTACCGGCCGTCTCGCCGTCCGAGCGGCGGCGCTGCCGGCGCGCTCTCGCGCGCCGTGGAGACGCGCCTCGAACGGGGCGCGCCGCCGGCGCGAATGTCGGGAGGCGGCCGGCCCGAGCGGCGCCGCGCCACGCGACCGACGCCCAAACGCGACCCCAAGAGCGACCTCACGCCGAGCGGCGAGCCTCGGATGGTGGCGAGGTTCCGAGACTCATTCGTCTCGTGGGCGTCCGTTTGCGGCGGGCTGATGCTGATCGATTTGATGATGGGGCACGGTCTCGGCTGGTTGTCGCTGTTTCCCACGGCTGTCTGGGGCGGATTCGGATTATTGCCTCAGTACATGAAGCTGTGGCAGAACGGCTACTCGTGGCGTGACGTCCTGAACCGGCCGGCGGCACCCGATGCGCAGGAGTCGCTGCTGGCGGGGGCGCGGCGCGTTCTGCCGGCGCCCCAGGCGAATGAGTTCGGCCGTCAGGTGGACACGATTCGTCTGGCCAGAAACGATCGGGAAGCGATTCTCAAGATCATGGAGCGAGTGCCCGCGTCGGAACGCAAGCTGCTGCCCGACGTGGTTCAGACGGTCGACGCCCTTCTCAGGCGCGCCGAAGAGCTGGCGCGCATGCTGCACGGCATGAGCGGCGATGTCGATGACGGCGCGCTGGCCAGAATCGAGATCCGGATCGAGGCGGTGAAGCAGCACGAACAGGGCAGCGAGCGCGACCGGCAGATCGACTTACTCGAGCGGCAACGCCAAACGTTGAGAGATCTCCTCGCGCGGCGCCGCCGCGTCGAAGAGCAAATCGAATCGTGCGTGTTGGCGATGCAGAATGTCCGGTTCGACTTGTTGCGGCTACGTTCGGCCGGCGTCGCCGCGGTCCTCAGCGATCTCACGCACGCAACACAACAGGCGCGCGCCCTCTCGCGCGATGTCGATCATGTCATCGCGGCGGCGGGTGAGATCCGCGACGTCCTCAGCGCCTCTCCTCCACCCGCCCCGCAGCGGCCCCAGTCCCCGGTGCCCCCCGCTTCCCCTCCGCCCCCGGGAGGGGGATCCCGCTTCCCGTAGTAGAGCGCTGCTCCGCCCAGCACTCACGCACGAGTGCCGGGCCGTTTTCCCGCACCAGCGCGAATTCCAGCAGCTCGACGAAGCTCGCGGCCGCATCCTCGCACTGGCCCGCGCGCAGCGCCGCAACCGCCGACAGCTCGCGCCAGCGCGCCGAGCCGGGACGACGTGCCGCGGCGTAGCTGAGAAGGCTGTCCGCGAGCGGAGCGGGTGCGTCGAGCGCGATCTGACCGAGCGCCTGCGCGAGAAACTCGCCCGGAAACGGATGGCGGAATGTTCCCCGGGCGGCGATGAGAGCGCCCCGAGCCTGAGACACCGCTTCGCGCCAGCCCGCGCTCCGGACGGCGATCAATGACAGCGCGGCGCGGACCTGCGCCGTGTCGGCGCCTGCAGCCAGCGCCTCTCTCAGCGCCACCCCGGCCGACGGCTTGTTCCTGGCGGCCGCGAGCAGCGCGCGCATGAGCAGCGCGTCCGCGTTCGACCCCCGCGCGATCGCCAGGCCCAGGAGCGAGTCGGCCGTTGCGGTATCGCCCATGGCCAGGCGAACGCCCGCTGTTCGCACAGTCCACTCCGCGGCATCCGGCTGCGCGCGCCGCGCCGCGTCGAGATATGGAAGCAGCTCTTCATCGCTGCGCCGCGCGGCCAGAATATGGATCAGCGCGAACGGCGACGTTCCATCTTCGCGGTTGCCGATCCGCACCACCGAGTCGAAAACGGCGTAGACCGCGCTCGTGGGGTCGAGGAAGCGGCGGGCCGCCACGAATTCGAGGCGCGGGCGATTGTCGGTGTGATCGAAGCGGGCGCGCTCGACGAGCCGCGACACACCGGGCTCGCCCAGCAGGAGCCTGCCAAAATACTGGTCGGGTGAATCGATACTGAGCCACTCGCGCGTGAGGTCGTGCAAGCGACCACCGGGCCCGATCAGCGCGTCCAGCCACTTCTGGTCATACGCTAGCGGGCGCGACGAGCCCAACACCACAAGATCGGCGGTTCCACCGAACCAGACGTTCACGTGCGGGAATACCTCACGCAGGCTGCGCACGATTCCGGCGACGATCGGCAACGGCAGTTGGTACAGCTGGATCCATTGGCAGAAGACGCCGTCATCGGAAAGCCTGGCCTTCGCGATGCGGAAAAACTCCGGGGTGTACAGCGTCGCGATGCCCGCAATCCACGGGTTGGACGGCTCGGAGACGATGATATCGTAGCGATCGAGATCGAGCTGCAGCGCGCTGCGGGCGTCGTCGATGACGACCCGGACGTTGGGACGGAAGAGCACCGAGTCGTTGACGCCCCGGAAAAGGGTGTCGGTCCCCATCACGGCGGGCTCGATTTCGACGACCTTGACGCGCGCCATCGCCGGCACGGAAGCGAGCACGTGAGCGGTGACGCCAGTTCCGTATCCGATGAGCAGCGCTGATGCCGCACCGGGACGGGCGACGACGGGCGCCAGGCCGATCATGATCTGGGTGTCCATGTCGCCGCGATCCGACGCGTCGACTTTGCCATTCACCCGCAGCGATCGCCCGGCTTCGCCCTCCCAGACGCTGACCGTGGCGTTCGGCCCCTCGCGGAATGTCAGCTGGCGCACGCCGCGGTGGGTGAGAAACTGACGCCGGGCCTGCTTGTCCATGCGCTGGCGGGCATAGATCGTCGGCCCGAGGTCGATCAGCCGCGTGCTCCAGCCGGGGCCCACGAACGCCGCCACGACCGCCAGCATCCCGAGGACGCCCGCGGACATCACGCGGACGCGCAGGCGGCGGTCGTCCTGCGAGCCCTCGGCGATCCCCCGCGCAGCGAAGCCGGCAAGCGCGAGCGCCGCGAACCCATTGACGACCAGACCGATGCGCAACGTGGTTTGCGTACCCAGCACCACGACCAGCACGAAGCCGGTCAGCACGGCGCCAAGGATGCTGCCCAGGGTGTTCAGCGCGTAGGCCGCGCCGACATCGGCGGCGCGCGCGTCGCGGGGCCGCGCCGTGAGATCGGTGAGCAGGGGAAAGGTCATTCCCATGCCGATCGCCGGGATAAGCACCACGGCACCGACGGCCACACCCATCAAGAGCAATCGCAACGCCGCGCTGAGATCGGGAATTTGAAACACGGCGATGATGTAGGTCGGCAAGAAGCCAAAGAAGAGGAACAGCAATGCGGCGCCCATGCCTGTGATGCCCTGGGCAACAGCCGCCGCAGCCGCGGTTTCATCCCGTGCCAGGCTGCGACGCGCGACGATGACGCTCCCGAGTCCAATCCCGAGCAGGAAAACCAGGAGGATGAGCGTGAACGCGTACGTGGAGCCTCCGACGATCATCACGAGCACGCGGGTCCACGCGATCTCGTTCAGCAACGAGGCGAAGGCGGTGAGACCCAGGAGAACTAAGGCGAGGTTGTGGAGGGCGGTGGAGGGAGAGGGGGAGGGCAAGGGCGGTGGAGGATGGTGGAAGCTCTGCGCTTCCACCACCTGCTGCTGGTCGCGACCAAGGTGAATCGCCGCGAAGCCTATCGCGACGTTGAGCAGCGCGGTGACCCACAGGGAGGCTCGCACGCCGACAAACTCGATCAAAAAGAAGCCGGCAAGCGCGGTGCCCATCATTGCGCCGAGTGTGTTGAGGCCATAGAGCCGGCCCAGTGAGGGCTTGAGGAGACCGCGATCGTCGCCCATGAGCGCACGTGTCAGGACAGGCAACGTCCCGCCCATGAGTGTCGTGGGGATCAGCAGCACGAGCGCCGCCAATCCGAAGCGCAGCGCTACACTGGCTCCGCCCTGGAGCGCGAGGGCGCCGGCAGTGCCGATGTAGATCCAGTGTGCCAGGCCGAGCACCAGCGGGGAGATGACGCCGAAGGCACCGATCGCGATTTCGAGCCACCCATACAGCACGGCGGGCCGCTGCGACCGGTCGGCGATGCGCCCGAACAGCCACGCGCCCAGCCCCAGACCGCCCATGTACGCCGCCACGACGGTCGTGACCGATTGAATGGTCGAGCCGAACGATTGAAACAGCACCCGCACCCACAGCAGCTCGTAGATGAGCCCGGTGGTGCCGGAGAGAAAGAAGAGAACGCTATAGGCGAGGGCCGGCTTAGAACGCATGGAGCTCGCGCATCGCCTGCGCGAGATCCTCCACCTGGGGCAGGATATAGTCTTCGAGGTCGGGGGCGTACCCGACAAAGGTGTCCGTCGACGCGACGCGCTTCACCGGCGCATCGAGCCAGGCAAAGCATTGATCGGCGATCCGCGCGGCGATCTCGGCGCCGTAGCCCCAGGACTGGGCATCCTCGTAAGCCACGATCACCTTGTTCGTCTTCCGGATCGAGGTCTCGATGGTCTCCCAGTCAACCGGCGCCAGCGACCGCAGGTCGATGACCTCCACGCTGACGCCGTCTTTTTCCTCGAGCTCCTTGGCGGCGACCAACGCGCGCTGCACGACCGCACCATAGGCGATCACCGACAGCCCTGTCCCTTCCCGTACCACCCTCGCCTTTCCGAAGGGGATCATGAAGTTGGGACCGGGATTGGGAGCCTTGTTGTAGGTCTGGCGATACAGATGCTTGTGCTCGAGGAAGAGGACGGGGTCGTCGCAGCGAATCGCCGTTCGCAGCAGCCCGTTGGCGTCGAGCGCCGTCGCCGGACAAATGACTCGCAGTCCTGGCACGGAGGTGAAAATGACCGCGCCGGTCTGTGAGTGATAGACCGAGCCGCCCTTGAGGTAGCCGCCGTATGTGACGCGCACGACGACCGGGGCACTGAATGCATTGCTCGAACGCCAGCGCATGGTGGCGAGCTCGTTGCGCAGCTGATGATAGGCGGGCCAGATGTAGTCGAAGAACTGAATCTCGACCACGGGCTTCAGCCCCCGGGTCGCCAACCCGATGGCCCGGCCGACGATGTTCGCTTCGGCGAGCGGCGAGTTGTAGACGCGATCGCTGCCGAACTGGCGCTGCAGACCCCAAGTGACTTTGAAGACGCCGCCTTTGCCCTTCACTTCCTTGAGGTATTGCTCGCGACTGACGTCGGCGACGTCCTGGCCGAATACCAGGATCCTGGGGTCGCGCGCCATTTCATCCTTCATGCAGGCATTGAGCAGATCCACCATGGTGGTCGGCTCGCCCGTGAAATGGGGATCGTCTTCGGTATCGAACTGCTCGGACGTGGGATCGACGTCCGGCGAGTAGACCCACAGCGTCGCGGTTTCGGGCTTGGGCTGCGGCGACGCCAGCGCCATATCGACGGCGACCTGAATCTCCTCTTCCACTTGCGCCTTAATGGCCTCGATCTCGCTCTCAGTCGCGACCCCTTCGTCCAAGAGATGCTTTGGGAAGGTCGTCAGCGGGTCACGTTTGGCTTCTTCTTCACGTTCGCGAGGGGGCTTGTAAAGGATTTCATCGTCGGAGAGAGAGTGCGAGTAGGGCCGAGTGACGTGCGCATGCACGATCGCCGGCCCCTTGCGCTGGCGGCACCATTCCGCCGCGCGCAGGACCGCCTCATACGATAGAATCGGGTCGCTGCCGTCGACTTCTTCGAGCAACAGATTGGGGAAATTGCGCACCAGCTTGGATACGGAGCCGCCGGCGGTCTGGACCTCGATCGGCACCGAGATGGCGTACTTGTTGTCTTCGATGAGAAACAGGACCGGCAGCTTGAGATTGCTGGCGCTGTTCAGTGCCTCCCACCATTCGCCTTCGCTCGTCGTGCCGTCACCCGCCGAGCAATACACGATCTCGTCACCGTGGATCGGCTTTTCCGTTATTCCCTCGTTGCGGCTGTAGCGCAGCCATGCCTCGGCGCAGCCCACGGCCTGCAGGAACTGGGTGCCTGTGGGACTCGATTGGCTCACGATGTTGAGCTGCTTGTGCCCCCAGTGCGACGGCATTTGCCGACCGCCCGAATTGGGATCGTCGGCGGCGCCCACCGCAGCCAGAAACATCTCCGTGGGCGTCATGCCGAGCGTGAGACAGATGGCCCGATCGCGGTAATAGGGATAGAACCAGTCGTAGCCGGGACGCAGGACTTTCCCGGCGGCGACCAGCACGGCTTCGTGACCCGCACCGGAGATCTGGAAGAAGATCTTGTTTTGCCGCTTGAGCTGGATCTCCTTGTCGTCGATGCGGCGCGACAGGAGCATCAGCCGGTAGATATCGAGAAGATCAGCCTTGGAGAGTGTAGCCGACGGAGGCGCCACTTTGCGAGTGACGCGCTGACGGGTTGCCATGCTGAAAGATAGCCTAGTTCGGTCCGGGCTTGGGAGCCGGGGTCGCGGCGGAAGGCGTGAGCAATTCGCGTAACCGCGGGAACTGCTCGACAGCGACTCGAATCGTCCGGTCATTGCGAATCAGGAATTCCTCGCGTCCCTCAGGCCCCCACCGGACTTCAGCCGTGCGCGCCGCGAGGATGCGCGCGAGCCGCCGGTCGAGCAGGCTGTCGGTCGCGGCGGGAACGCCAAGTCGCGTGCGCACGCGCGTGAGAAACGGCGGCAGCAGTTTAGCGCGCCAATCGTCCTCGGCCGTCAGCCATGCGGCGCGTGCCGCCGGCGTCGCGGCCAGCGTCTGAGCGACGCTGTCTGATACGGCATCGTCGAAGCCGGAATCGGCGGCCGCGCTCCACCAAACCGGCAGAGGGGCGGCGAGCGGCACCACGATGTCCGGAGCGATGCCGCCGCCACCGCGGACCGCTCGTCCCGCGTCCGTCTTATAGATGGTGGTCGTATCCTGTGCCGCGCCCGACTTGCCGGCGAAGCTCAAGTACTGTTCGTAGCTGATGCCCTGGTAGCGGCGCTGGATAACGCGGCCGCTCGGCGAAATCACGTGGCCGACGGTGAGATGGATGTAGTCGCCCGAAGGAAGCAGAAAGTCCGTCTGCATCAGCGCCTTGCCGAAACTGCGCCGGCCGATGAGCAGGGCGCGATCGTGATCCTGAAGCGACGCGGCGACGGCCTCCGCCGCGCTGGCGCTGCGCTCATCGATCAGCACCACCAGCGGAATGTCGCGGAAATCGCCGTCATGCCTGGTGATGTAGGTCGTGTCGGTATCGCGTTTGCGGCCGCGCGTGCGGAACACGACGGAGTTCTTCTGCAGGAACTCGCCTGCGATGTCGACCGCCGAGACCACCTCGCCACCGGGATTGGACCGGAGATCCAGGATGATTCGCTTGGCGTGCCAACCCCGCAGTTTGCCCAACCCGTCGTGCATCTCGTCGGTGGCCTTGCCCATGAACTCCTCGAGCCGGATGTAGCCGGTGATCGAGTCGACCATCCGCACGATCGAGACGGAACGGATCTCGAAGGGATTGCGCTTGAGCGTCACGCTGAACGGGTCCGGGTCCAGGCGCGGCCCGCGCTCGACTCCCAGCCGCACTTTCGATCCCTTTTCGCCCGCAAGGCGCAGCTCAACGGTCGGAATGTCGAGTCCCGCGATAGCCGTGTCGTTCACCAGTACGATGCGGTCGCCGGGGAGGACGCCACCTTTCGCCGCCGGGCTGCGCGGCGCGACGGTGAGGACCGTGGGGGCACCCTCCACGTCTTCGAGCGCGATGCCGACGGTGTAGAGCTCCCCACGTTCGAGCGCGTTGCGTTTGGTCTCGTCCGCACGAGACACGTAATAGCTGTGGGGATCGAGCGAGCGCAGCACGCCGCGAATCGCGGCCGCGACGAGCTCAGAGTAGCTGACGGAGTCGGGATAGTTCGTCCGGATGTGATTCAACACCCCGGAGAACGTCTGCAGCTCCTCGTAGGCGGCGCGCTGCTGTGACCGCGCCGCCGATGGCACGCTGGCGGTTAGCGCCGCGAGAGCCGCGAAGCTAGTGCAGCGCAGCCAGCCGCTGTTTCGCGTTCTCGAGTTGGCGTGCGTACCGGCTGGGCGCAAGTGCGATAAAGCGATCGAGCGAAGCACGCGCTTCCTCCTTCTTGTTGAGCTGCTGCTCCACGACGCCGAGGTAATACGGCACGCGCGAGTCGCGCGGGTTTGCGTCCATGGCCTGCTTCAGCGTTTCTTCGGCCCCCGCCCAGTCTCCGGACCCGGCGAGCGCTTTGCCCAGATCGAGCAGCAGGCTGGGGTCGTCGGGGTTCGCACTGACGGCGGCGCGCCGTTCCTGGATCGCGGCGGGCCAATTCAGATTGGTTTCGGCAATCGCGGCGAGCCGGGAGTTGGCCATATAGAGCCCGATGTCGTTTTCGAGCGCCGCGCGATAGTACCGGACCGCGTCCTCGAGCTTGCCCGCCCGCTGGTACAGCACGCCTAACATGTAGCGATACTGGTTGGGCTCGATGGGGATATAGTAGAGCAAGGAATCGGGTGAGTGGCGGTGCTCTGCGTTGTCGAGCAGGCGCGCGAAGTCGCCGATCGCGTCATCCCACCGCTCGATGTGCGCCGCGGCCAGGCCGCGGAAATAGTAAACAAACTCCGGCAGGGCCTCGCGGTCGGCAGGAGTATTCTGGTCGTTCACGAGGCGATTGAACCGATTGTAGGCGCCTTGATAATTGCCGCTCTCGATATCGTCGAATCCACCGAAGAGATAATCGTACAGGTTGGTGAGCTCTTCCGTCGCGGTCCAGTAGGCCGACTTCGGGGGCCGGGCTGCCGCCTCGATCCGCAGATCCACGAGTGGGTTGATGATGAAGGCGCGCTCGTAGTTTCGCCACGCCTCGTCGAGCTTGGGTTGGAACTCAGCGGAGACGCGATGCTCGGCGATATCGTCCCACAATTTGGTGCGGCGTCCGAACGGCAGACGACTGAGCGCAAGCCATCCTTCGGCAAACTGTGGCTCGATACTCACGGCCAGGTGCAACTCGCGGTCGACGTCATCCCACCGTTTCGCGTTCCAGTAGCCGAGCGCCAGGTTGTAGTGCGCGGCCGCGTCGTTCGAGTCCTTGCGGGCGAGCGTTTCGAGCTCGTCGAGCTTCTTGGGAAGTCGGAATTGCGCGCGTGCGAGGTTTGTTCCTGTCGCGACGGCCACGGCGAGGAGCAACCAGACCTTCATACGATTCTCCGGTTAGAGCACTAGGGCGACTGGGCCAGACGCCACTTGGCGTCAAAGATTTGCGATTGATAACGGCTGGGCGCGAGTGCGATGAACTGCTGGAGGGCTACGCGCGCCTCGGCGCTCCGGCCCAGCGCCAAGTCTGCTACGCCGAGCGCGTAATAGGCGAGCGTCTCCCGCGGATTGAGCTCGATCGAGCGACTCAACTCTGGAACGGCTTCCGCGTTGCGGCCCGCCCGCTGCAGGGTCGCACCCAGGTCGAATACCAGACTTGGGTCTTCGGGGTTCGTTGCCACCGCGCGCTGGCGTTCCTCCACCGCCAATGGCCAGTCCTGCTGCTGCTCGTGAATTTCCGCAAGGCGAATATGGGCCGTATACACGCCGATGTTGCGCTCGAGGAGCTCCTGATACGCCTGGATGGCATCCTCGCGATGTCCCGCAATCTGCTGCACAAACGCGACGACGAACGTGTAGTCATCCGCACTGCGCGGGGTACGTGCGAACGCCATTTGCAAAGACGCGTTGTGTTCGGCGCGAAGACGCAAGCGGTCCACATCCTTGATGGCGATATCGAACAGCGACAAGTGAGCAGCTGATAACGCGTGGTACCAGATGAACATCGCGGCGACGGAGTCAGACTTCCCCGAGCTCCGCGCCATCAAATCCGTCAAACGATCGTACGCCTGTTGGAAGCGCCCCTCGCGGAAGTCGTCCATCGCCTGCGCAGTGCCGCCGGCCCACGCGAGCGGGATTTCCCAGCGCGTGGGTCTGCCGAGATCGAGCATGGGGTTGAGCAGAAACGCAACGTGCGCCAAGCGACGGGATTCCCGCGCCACACTGTCGTCGCCGATCACCGTGATCGCTACTGGCATGCCTCTCCAGTTGGCCAGGATGCGGTGTACGGACCGTTTTCGCGGGATGGCGGAGAGATAGAAGTATCCCGGAGCAAACTGCGGATCGATCGCGATCGCTTCATGGAGCGCGGCTTCGCCTTCGGCGTACTGCTTCTTCTCCAGATAGGCAACCGCCAGTGCGAAGTGTGCGATGGGGTCGTTGGAATCCGCCCGCGCCTTGGCAACCAGCGTGGGGACATCATCCGGAGCGGACGCCTGCGCAGTCGCCGCGCCGGGAAGGGCGAGATTCAGCACGAGGGCAACCCAGAGGCAATTGCGACTAATCACACTGTAGAGGGCTGGTGTTGTCACAACGATGCTCAGGTGTATCGCGAGGGTCAATATTCCGCCATCTTGAGATAAGCATGGACGAAGCCGCCAAGAAATCGGTCCTCCGCCACTTCCCCTACGGCCTGTACGCCGTTACCGTCGCCCACGACGGCGAGGATCACGGTATGACGGCCAATTGGCTCACGCAGGCGGCCTTCGAACCCCCCATGGTCGTGGTCGCCATCGAGAGCACCTCAAAGACGATCGGGATGATTCGTGATTCCCACCACTTCGCCATCAACCTGTTCCTGACGGGGCAGCGCGAACTCGCGGGCAAGCTGGGACGCAGCTCGGAGCAGGCGCCGCAGAAGCTCAAAGGCATCAAGACGAGGCCCGCGCCCGTGTCAGGCACGCCGGTCCTCGTCGACGCGCTCGGTTGGGTCGAATGTCGCGTCGTTGCCACGCTCCCCGCCGGCGATCACACGCTCGTGCTCGGCGAGATCGTCGCCGCGGGTATCGAGCACGACGGTGACCCGCTCACGCTGCAGGAGGCCGGCTTCAAGTACTCCGGTTGAAGCCCCTCACTTCGGCGCGGGCAGCTTGTCGAGCCGTTGCTGGGCGTCCCCGCGTAAGTCCGCCATTCGCAGCGGTGCGAGGGAGAGGAACCTGGCGTATTCCTCGCGTGCCATGTCGGACTGACTGAACGCCTCCGCCGCACGACCCAGGAGGTAGTGCGGCGGCGCGTAATGTGGGTTCAGACTGGCCGCGTGGTAGGATTGCTCCACGCATTCGCGCACCTTTCCCGCATTGAAGAGCGACACGGCCAACTCGAACAGCGCGGCCGGATCGTCACCGCTCACCTCCGCCGCCCGCTGGCGCTCGACCAGTGCCGCCGAGTCTCGGCCCGACTGCTCGTAAATGCTGGCCAAGTAGCTGTGTGCCATCACGAGACCAAGATCGTGTTCCAGCGACTCTTGGTACAGCGCGATGGCGCTATCCCTGTTCCCAGCGAGATGGTGCAGCGCCGCGAGCATGAACCGGTAATCGTTGTCGCCCAACGGAATGCGGATCACCTCGCTCTGCAGCTTCTTCTGGCTCCGCTCGAGCAGGACGCGGAAATCGGGAATGGCGAGACCGTATTGCCCGCTGTGCGCCGCCGCGAGACCGCGGTACAACAGGATATAATCGGGGACTTGCTCGGGATGCTTCGGCTCATTGAACTCGCGCTGGGCGAGCTTCGTCAGCCGCTGCTGGGCAGATTGATAACGACCCAGCGCGAGATCGATTGCCCACGCATAGTAGCGCAGATAAACCTGGGTCTCGGGCGCGGTATAATCGACAATCTCCGGCTCCTCCACATCGATCCCCATAACCTCGAGACTGACCATCGGATCGGTGCGAAACGCCCGTGCGTAGAATTCGGCTGCTTCCTTGACCGCCGGCTTCCATGACTCGGGCACGCGATCCCGAGCCTCCTCATCCACCAACTGTGGCCGGCGGGCCTGCGGCAGCAGCGCCAGCGCCAGATACGCCGCCGCGAAACGGGGCTCCAGCGCAATCGCCGCCCGGAGCAAACTGTCGGTCTGGCGCCACTCGTGTCGTTTCCAGTGCGCCAGAGCGAGGAGGTACTTGCGTTGTGAATCGTTGGTATCCGCGGTGGCCCACGCCTCGAGATCCTTGAGATCCCGCTTGAGGATCGGCAGTTGGCCTTGCGCCTGGGTCAGCGCGATGCACAGCCCGACAAGAACCAGCGAGATCCTGCGCATGCAGTCACCTGTATCCGCGACCCGCTGAGTATGGGGCCAGCGGTCCACCACATCGACTCGAGCGCCCCAGAGTCACGATGCCTTCCGATAGACCACTTTTCCGCCCACCATCGTGTACCGCGGCTTGATCGTGCCCAGAGACTCAGCCGGCACCGTAAATGGATCGCGGTCCAGGACGACCACATCGGCGAAGCGTCCCGGCGCCAACGTACCCCACTTCTGCTCGTTGAACGTCGCCCAGGCGTTCCCGTACGTGTACGCCCGGAGCGTTTCACCCAAGGTGATCTTCTGCTCGGGGACCCAGCCGCCCGGATTCTTGCCATCGAGCGTGCGCCGCGTCACGGCCGCGTAGACGCCGAGCATCGGGTCGAGCGGGGCCACGGTCCAATCGGAGCCGAATGCGAGAGGAGCGTCGGTGTCGTACAGCGTGCGGAACGCATAGGTGGTCTTGATCCGCACCGGACCGATACGCTTTTCCACCCAGCGACCGTCGTCGATCGCGTGGTAGGGCTGCATCGACGCCACCACGCGCTGCATCCCGAAGCGAGGGATATCCTGGGGTCGGAGGTGCTGGGCGTGCTCGACGCGGAAGCGGCGATCGCGCGCCCCATGCGCCCGCGCAACGCTGTCGTAGATCGCGAGCAGAATCGCATTGGCCCGGTCGCCGATGGCGTGCACGGCGATCTGCAGCCCGGCTGAATCCGCCCCGCCGATCCATTTCCGCATGTCCGCTTCGGGGTGCTGCATCAAGCCGCGGTAATTCGCTGAATCGGAGAACGGCTCGAAGAAGAATGCGGTGCGCGAACCGGCGGAGCCGTCCATGTATCCTTTTACCCCACCGATGCGCACCCAGTCGTCTCCGACATTGCGCGCGACGCTCTCAGCGACCGCCTGCCAGCTGTCGAGCGGCAGATACAGCGACACCCGCAGCGTCTGCCGGCCGGCGTGCTCGAGCCGCCGGTAGCTCGCGAGATCGGCGAAGGACGCCGACATGTGCGCGGTCGCGGTGACGCCGAGGGCCGCCGCATGCGCGAGCGCACGCGCGAGCGCCGAGTCGCGTTGCGCGGGGGAAGGGTCGGGCGCCGCGTGCCAGATCAGGTCCATCGCCCGATCCTTGAAGATCCCCGTGGGCTCTCCGCGAGCGTCGTGAAGGATTTCGCCGCCCTGGGGAGTTGGCGTCGCTTTGGTCACGCCAGCCGCGTGCATCGCCGCGGTGTTCGCCAGCGCCTCATGCCCGTCGAGGCGGTTGACGAATACGGGATTGTTCGGGGTGACGGAGTCGATCCAGCCGTGCTGCGGCAGCGTGGCGCCGGGCCACAGCGTGTGATCCCAGTCGCCGCCGGTGATCCACTCACCGGGCTTGAGTCGCGCCGCGTACTCTTTCAGCCGGCGAACGAATTCCTGCGGCGTGGCGGCGTCCCGCAGGTCCACCGAGGCGAGCTGAAAGCCGCCGTCGATGAAGTGCGTGTGACCATCCGCGAACCCCGGCATCACGAGGCCACCGTTGGCCCGGAGCACTTCGGTCTTGGAGCCGACGTAGCGCGCGATTTGAGACGAGTCGCCGACCGCGAGGATCTTGCCGTCCGCAATCGCGACGGCTCCCGGCTGGCCCCGCCCGGTCGACAGGCCGGTCCACACGGTGCCACCCTGAACGACGACATCGGCCTTCCGGCCGCAGCCCCCCCCCCCGATCGCCACCAGCGCGAGTGCAACGAGAACGCACGGCCCAGGACGCACGGCTACCCCCCTAGCGCAGACGGGTGAGGTTACGAATGGTATCGATGGCGGCCATCGGATTTCCACCGGTCGCCGGCTTTGCCGGTGTGTGCTTCGTGCCGGTCAAACTGTCGCGAATATCGAGCAGCACTTCCAGCAGCAGCTGCTCGCGCTGATACGCGGCGTCGAGATCCAGCATGCGGCGCTCGTCGCCCGCCTTCTTCGCTCGTTCGTACGCTTCGCGGTACACCGTCTCGAGATTGTCGAGGATATGCTGGCGCTGCCGTGGACTCATGGGGGCCAAAGATATAGGTTCCGCGCATGACCCTCAAAGGGAAGCGAGTACTGATCTTTGCGGCCGCGCAATACGAGGATCTGGAGCTGTGGTATCCGAAGATCCGCCTCGAAGAAGAAGGTGCGAGCACGACCGTAGCCGGGATGGGGGAGCGGACGTACCAGGGTAAGCGCGGCTACCCCGTGACGGTGGACACCAATGTCGAGCAGGTCGAGTCGTCCGATTTCGACGCGCTCGTGATCCCCGGCGGGTTCGCGCCGGATCAACTGCGGCGCTCGGAGCACGTGCTGCGGCTGACCAAGGAGATTTATCAAGCGGGCAAGCCGGTCGCCTTCATCTGTCACGCCGGTTGGGTACCCATTTCGGCCAAGATTCTGAAGGGCAAGCGCGCGACGAGTGTTCGCGCAATCAAGGACGATATGGAGAATGCCGGCGTCAGCTGGGAGGACAGCGCCGTCGTCGTCGATGGGAATCTGATCTCGTCGCGCACGCCCGCCGACCTGCCGCAGTTCTGCAAAGCGCTCATCGCCGCGTTACGACAGGGGCCGCACGATTAGGCCGCTCGGCACTTTCGGCACGAAGTAGGTCGATTTCGGCGGCATCACATCGCCGGCATCCGCTACGGCGAAGACCTGGTCGACCCTGGTTGGATTGAGGAGTACGGCGACTGCCGCGCCGCCGTGCTGCACCGTCCGTATCGCTTCCTGTGCGTCCGCCACGTAGCGCACGATCGGTGTCGACGTGCTCGCGCCGAGGATTTCCTTCACCACGAACGTTTCGATGCGCGCGACATCGAGATCGCGCACCGCCTCGCTCTGCGCGAGGCTCGGCATACGGTCCGGGAGGGCGCCGGGTCGCAGCAGCAAGGCGATCAGACGCGAGCGATCGGCGAGCAGGCAGGCCGTCCGACCGTGGCCCAGCTCCGCGAGGTGCTTCACGGGATCCACCCCCGCCGGAACCGGCTGCACCTCGAACCAGTCGCGCAAACGCGGCAGCACGTGCTCGATTTCCCGGCCGGCGCCGAAGATCACGCGATGAGTCGGCAGCACGACGAGACCGGGGTCCTGAGCCGAGACGATCAACGCCAGGACGCGGTCCGCCCCTCGGTTCTCCTGCGCGTAGGCACTCGCCGTCTCGTAGCGATGGTGCCCATCGGCGATGTATAACGGACCATCGGGAAACGGGAAACGGGACACGTCGCGCGCGGTCCACAAGCGGATGCCGACGCCGTTGAGCTCCGCTGTCGCGTCGGGCTTTGCCTGTGTCGTTTCAGCCACCACGTTCGCGAGCGAGCGATCGCGATCGGGCGCGAGCAGAAAGATCGATTCGATGTTGGTCGCCGTGGCCCGGAGCAACGCGAGGCGATCGGCTTTCGGTCCGGCATGCGTACGCTCGTGCGGCCGAATGCGGCGCGGCTCGTAGCCTTCGGCTTTGACAGCGGCAAGGACGCCGCGACGCGTGCACCGCTCGCCCGTCGGCAACCTGAAATCCTGCGCCAGCACGTACAGCGCGGGCTCGGGATCACGCGTGAGGACACCCTGCGCGCGCCACGATGCGAGCAGCTCCGCCGCGATCCGGTAGCGATCGTCGGGTGGTGCAGCCAGCGGTGCTTCCGGCAGCATGACGTGGACGATATTGTGTTCGTCGAGCGCCGCGTAGCGCCTGCGCTCATCCGCATCGATGACGTCATAGGGCGGCGCGATCAGCCGGCTGAGCTTATCACGAGCGGCGTACCGCTCTCCCCGGAACGGCGAGACGAGGTCAGACATGAGCTTTCACGCGGCGCAGCAGAGCGTGGATGGGTGGATCAGCCAGTTCGAGGAGGGCTACTTCGCGCCGCTCGTGAACGTGGCCCGGCTCGCCGAGGAAGTGGGTGAGCTGGCGCGGGAGGTCAATCATCGCTTCGGCCCGAAGCGCAAAAAGCCGGATGAGCCGGCGGGCTCGATCGCCATGGAGCTGGCGGATATTCTCTTCGTCGTCATCTGCATCGCGAATTCGCAGGGCATCGATCTCGATGAGGCCTTCACACAGATGATGGCCAAGGTCACCTCCCGCGACGCCGGCCGCTGGACCAGGAAGGCTCGCTGACCTCCTCGTAGATCCGCTCGTACGACAGCAGCCGGTCGGGGTCAATGGCCCCCGGCGGCGCACCGCGAACGGCGCACCCCGGCTCGGTGAGATGCCGGCAGTTGTCGAAGCGGCAATGATCGAGGTACGGCCGGAATTCGGGGAAGCAGGCACCGAGCGCATTGCGGTCGATACCCCAGGCGCCAACCTCCCGTAACCCTGGCGTATCGACCACATAGCCCACGCCCGCAACCGGAACGAGTTCCGCCGCAACCGTCGTGTGCTTACCGGTGCGCCATTTCTCGCTGATCTCGCCCACGCGCCGCTTGAGCCCCGGCTCGAGCGCATTCAGCAGGCTGGACTTTCCCGCGCCCGACTCTCCGGTGAACACGGAATGCCGGCCACGCAGCAGGTCACGGAGCGCGGGCAGACCCTCATTCGCCTTCACGGACGTCGGCAGTACCTGATAGCTCGCGGACCCGAACCGCCCTGCCAGCACGACTGCCGCAGCGGGATCGAGCTCGGTCTTGTTGACGACGATCGCGGCGGGCAGTTCGTTCGCCTCGGCAATCACAAGGATGCGGTCCATGAGACGCGGGTTGGGCTCGGGATCGCGGGCTGAGGTCACCACGATGACTTGATCGACGTTCGCCGCGATGGGCTGCATGCGTCGCGGTCCACCGCCGCCCGTGCTGCCGCCCTGCGCCGCCTGTCGCCTGAGCACCGATCGGCGCGGCCGGATTGCGGTGATCGTGGTGCCGTCCAGCGTGACGACATCACCGGGCACGACGCGATCGTCATCCCGATACTTGAGCTTGCCGCGCAGCGTCACCGTCATCTCGCCCGCATCGGTGTGCACGCGATATCCTCCGGCGACGCGGACCAGCACGACTCCGCTCGTCGGCGGGGGTGGGGGCGTCATGCGCGCTGCCGCTCGACACAGCGGTCGAGATGCGCTTTCACCTGCTCCAAGGTCAGCGCGAGCACCGGCGCGAGCGCTTCGTCGGGCGTCGCGCCGAGGGCGAGATAGTCCGTCTCGAGATGGCCGACCGGCCGCGCGGTCTCGTCCCAGCGCACGAACAGCAGCGCCGCGCCGAACCATCCATCCGCGGCGACGTCATCGGTGAAGGTCGCGACGGAGTACGCCTGGCCGTCGGCCGCGCCGAACGCCGGTGGGCGTCCGTGCACCTGCTGGTATCCCCCCAACGTCGTGTCGTCCATTGCTAGCGGCGGTGCACCGATTCCTTGAGCACGTTGGCCGTGATGAACGCGATGTTGGCGGGGCGCTCGGCGAGGCGGCGCATGAGATAAGGATACCAGTGCGTCCCGAAGGGAACGTAGACGCGCATGTTGTAGCCTTCGCGCCGCAGCCTGTTCTGCAGATCCCGCCGCACGCCGTAGAGCATCTGGAATTCAAACCGGGCCGCTGTAATACCCCTGGTCCGGGCGAACGCCTTCGCGTGCGCAATGATCTTCTCGTCGTGCGTCGCAATGCCCGGATAGTTGCCGCGCTCGAGCAGCCGTTCCATACAGCTGATGAAATTCGCATCGACGTCTTTCTTGTCCGGGAACGCGACGTCGTCCGGCTCCTGGTAGGCGCCCTTGCACAGCCGCACTCGAGCGCCGAGCGCAATCATGGCGTCCACGTCGGCCGCCGTACGCCGCAGATACGACTGCAGGACCACGCCGACCGCGTTGCCACATTCCGGATAGAGAACATCGGTGAACAGCTCCAACGTCCTAGCCGTAAGGCTCGACTGCTCCATATCGATGCGAACGAACGAGTCGTAGTGCTTCGCCTTACTGATGATGGAGTTCATGTTGCGGATGCACAACGCTTCGTCGATCTCGAGACCCATCTGCGTGAGCTTGACCGACACATTGGCATTGACGCGCGCGGCGTGAATCCGATCCAGGAGCTCGAGATAGGTCGCGCAGGCCCGTTGGGCCTCTTCCGCATGGAGGACCGATTCGCCGAGCAGGTCGAGCGAGACGGACAGTCCGCCGGCGGTGGCATTCAGCTCGCGCGCGGTGGCGATGGCGTCGGCGATGGTCTCACCGGCGACGAACCGCGACGCAAGCTTTCTCGCAAGCCGGTTTCTCCGGACGAAGCCGAAGATGCGCGGCTGTTCGCTCAACCACAGGAAGACGGCTCGAAGCATCAGGAATAGAACTTGGTGCCGCGGCGGGCCTGCTCCTGTAGGACGTCGCTGGGTGCGAAGCGCGTGCCGTAGCGTTCAGCCAACCGCTCGAGGTCGGCGACGACACGCTCGGCGCTCAAGTCGTCTGCGTAGCGCAGCGGCCCACCCCGGAACGGCGGGAATCCGAAGCCGAAGATGGCGCCGATATCGCCATCGCGTGGGCTCCTCACGACGCTCTCGGCCAACGCTCGCGCCGCTTCATTGACGATGCCGAGCACGAGGCGCTGCATGATCTCCGCCGGGCGGGGGCCGCCGTTGGGGTGGATGCCCAGCAAGCCGTAGACGCTTTCATCCACACCGCGCTTCTTGCCGCCCTTGTAGCTGTAGAATCCGCGCCCCGATTTGCGGCCGAGCCGGCCTGCTTTCACCAGGGCCGCAATTCCTGGTCCCGGCGGCACTGTCAGCCGGTCGCCGTAGGCCTCCTGCATTACACCGGCAACCTTGAGCGCGACATCCAGGCCGACCTCGTCGAGCAGTGTCACCGGGCCTACCGGGAATCCGAACCGCACAGCCATGCTGTCGATCTCTTCGATCGACGCCCCTTCGGCGAGGAGGTGGCCGACTTCGTTTGGGTAGGGGGCCAGGATGCGGTTCACCCAGAATCCCGGGCTATCGCGCACGACGATCACGGTCTTGCCCATTCGCCTGCCGAATGCGACCGCGGTGCTCACCGTTTGCGCTGACGTACGCGCGCCGGGAATCACCTCGAGCAACGGCATCTTGGCGACGGGCGAGAAGAAATGCATCCCGATCACCCGCTCAGGATCGTGGGCGGCTTCGGCAATGCGCGTGATCGGAATCGTCGAGGTGTTGGAGGCGAACACCCCCGTCGGGGGGAGGACGCCCTCGGCCTCCCGCAACACCTGTTGCTTGACACCGATCTCCTCGAACACCGCTTCGATCGTCAGTTCGGCGCGGCCGAAGCCTGCGTACGTATCGCCACCGGAGAGCAGCGCGACGAGCCGCTCGTACTCGTACTTGGTGACGCGCCGGCGTTTGAGACGATCATCGAGAATCGCGCGCGCGGCGAGGATCCCTCGCGCGACACGGGCCACGTCGGAGTCCTTCATTCGGACGTCGACCTCGGCCTGAGATACCGCGGTGCCCGCAATGCCCGAACCCATGAAGCCCGAGCCAATGATGCCCAGACGCTTCACGCGCTCGGGAGGGGGGGCGTTCGGAACCCCCGGATCCTTTTTCAGCTGGTTCGTGGCGAAAAAGATTTGGACGAGCTTGCGGGAGACATCGGTCACCGCGAGTTGGCCGAACAACTGAGCCTCGCGCTTCAATCCCTCGGCCAGGCCGTGCTTCAAGCCGTGTTCGACGGCCTCGAGCGCGGCGAAGGGAGCGGGGTAATGTCCGCCGGTCCGCTCGAACACCTGTTTGCGCGCCGCGCGAAAGACGATGCCCCGGCCCAGCGGATTGCCGTCGAGCAGGAATCCCACGAATCCGCCGGGCCGCTTGCGTTTGGGTCGCCAGCCGCTTGCCATGCGCCGCGCCGCGGCGATCGTGATCTCGGCCAAAATCGGCGGAGGAACCAGCTCATCGACCATCCCCAGCCGGAACGCCTTCGCGGCCCGCTCGCTCTTGCCCGCCAGAATCATGTCGAGCGCCCCGCGCGCGCCGACCAGCCGGGGAAGTCGCTGGCAACCGCCGGCTGCCGGGAGAATGCCGAGCTGGACCTCAGGAAGACCGATCTGTGTCTTGGGATGGTCCGTGGCCACGCGGTAGTGGCACGCAAGCGCGAACTCGAACCCGCCGCCGAGACAGGCTCCATGGATTCCGACCGCGATCGGCTTGGGGAAGCGCGCGACACGCTCGAGCATCTCCTGGCCATCGGCCGAGAGGCGCTCCGCCTCGGCGGCAGAGCCGAGCGTGACGAATTCTTCGATGTCGGCACCGGCGATGAAGTTGTCCGGCTTGCCCGAGAAGAATGCGACGGCGCGCACGCGCGCGTCGTCGGCGAGCGCGGCGAAACAGGCGAGAAACTCGTCCTTCACCGCGCGGGAGATGACGTTGACGGGCTGGCCTTTGAGATCGAGCGCGACGGTCGCGATGCCGTCGTTCACGTCCCACGTCACGGCGGGCGCGGACAGCGAGGGAGCAGTCGTGGTCGCCACTAACGCCGTTCCAGCACCATCGCGAAGCCCATGCCGCCCTGGGCGCACACGGAGATCAGTCCGTATTGCACGTCGCGGCGCTTCATCTCGTTGGAGAGCGTCGTGACGAGCCGGCCGCCTGTCGCTCCGAACGGATGCCCGATGGCGATGGATCCACCCATCACATTGATGATGTCCTCGTTGATCTCCCACCCTTTCGCGGCAAAGCCCTGGAGGTTGGAGAGGACCTGGGACGCGAACGCCTCGTGCAGCTCGATCAAGCCGAGGTCCTTCCACTGGATGCCCGCGCGCTCCAGTGCCTTGGGGACAGCGAAGATCGGCGCCTGCAGCAGCTGCCAGCCGGGGTCCACGGCGGCCACGGCGTAGGAGCGGATGTAGCTGAGCGGCTCGTACCCCAGTGCCTGCGCGGCCTCCGAGCTCATGAGCAGAACCGCGGAAGCGCCGTCAGTCAGCGGGGAGGAGTTTGCCGCGGTGACGCTGCCGTAGCGACGATCAAAGACGGGCTTCAGCTTTGCCATCTGCTCGAGCGATGTGTCTGTTCTGATGCCGTTGTCCTGCTGCAGGACGGGCGCGCCCGGCTTGCTCGAGAGCCAGGGGACGATCTCGGCAGTGAGCCTGCCGTCGGCGGTGCCCTTCGCGGCGAGCGTATGGCTGCGCAGCGCCCATCGGTCCTGGTCTTCCCGCGAGATGTGATTCTCCTTCGCCATCTTCTCGGCCGACTGCCCCATCGACTCGCCGGTGGACGGCTCGGCGATGGCGGGCGCGACGGGAACCAGGTCGCGTGGTCGGATCTTCGCGAAGGTTTTGACGCGCGCGCCCAACGACCTGGCCTTACTCGCCTCCACCAGGATGTCCGCCAACCGGCGCGAGGCGAGGATCGGAATGTCCGACAGCGCTTCGGCGCCGCCTGCAATCATGATGTTCGCGTTGCCGAGTGCGATCTGGTCGTGGGCGGAGCTAACTGCTTGATTGGAGGAGGCGCAGGCGCGATTCAGGGTGTATGCGGGGATTTCCTTGGGAAACTGCGGCAGCAGGCTGACTTCGCGCCCGATGTTCGGTACCAACGCCGACGGCACGACCTGGCCAAACACGACCTCGTCGACCTCATCCCCGTCCAGGTTGGTGCGCTCCAGCAGCTCGCGCGTCGCATAGCGGGCGAGGTCGACGGCACGCACATCCTTGAGCGACGTGCCGGCTTTGCTGAACGGTGTCCGGACGCCGGCGACTACCGCCACGCGCCGACCGTTGAGACCGGGCATTAGATTCTCCCTCCCTGAATTCACAGGCTAAAGCCTGCGCTCGGCCGGCAGCGTCCTGAAGGACATGCGTCGCCGAACAGACTCGAAACCTACCACCCCGTGAAAGTGGAGGGGAGTTGGCCGGCGAATCGCCCTTCTCGTATCAATCGCGCGCCAGCGCTCTCGACTCGATGGCCGAAGGCTCGGTCGACGTGCTGGTCATTGGTGGCGGCATCACGGGCGCGGGTATCGCACGCGACGCGGCGCTGCGCGGCTTTCGGACCGCCCTGGTCGACAAATCGGACTTTGGGGCTGGGACGTCCTCACACTCATCGCGCCTCATTCACGGCGGCATCCGCTATCTCGAGCAGGGGGCGCTGCACCTCGTGTTCGAGGCGAGTCACGAGCGCCGGGTGCTGCTGCGCATCGCCCCGCACCTCGTGCGTCCACTGGCATTCCTCTTTCCTATATACAAAGGCGGCCGGGTTCCCGGTTGGAAGCTCCGCGCGGGCATGTGGCTCTACGACATTCTGTCGTCGTTTCGCAACGTGAAACGGCATCGCTGGCTGCGAGCCAAAAACGTGCGTCGCGAGGAGCCGGCGTTGCGCGATAAAGGCCTGGTCGGTGCGGCGCTGTACTACGACGCCCAGGTGGACGACGCGCGCCTCGTGATCGCGACAATGCGGGCAGCCGCACGAGCCGGCGCGCTCGTCGCCAACTACGCCGAGATCACCTCGTTGCTGAAACCCGACGGCCGGGTACGAGGCGCGATCGTCCGCGATGTGCTCACAGGTCAGACGGTCATGATTCGGGCGAACGTCGTGGTGAACGCCACCGGTCCGTGGTCGGACGAAGTGCGCCGGCTCGACGATCCTCACGGAGCCTTACTGCTTCGACCCACGAAGGGCGCCCACGCCGCAGTGCCGCGACGCCGGATCGCCAATGAACATGCGGTGACGTTGTTCTCGCCGATCGACGGCCGCGTCATGTTCGTGCTGCCGTGGGGCGATCTGTCGTACATCGGAACGACCGACACCGATGCCGATTCATCGCCCGATTCACCGGGCGTCACGGCCGCCGACGTCACGTATCTGCTGCGCTCGGCGAATGCCGCGTTCCCCGATGCCCATCTCACTGCGAAGGACGTGGTATCCGTGTGGGCCGGACTGCGCCCGCTGCTCCGCCAGGACAAGCAAACCAATCCCTCGGGCGTGTCACGCGAGCACCAGGTCATCGAGAGTCCGCACGGACTCATCACAATTGCCGGCGGCAAGTTGACGACCTACCGGGTCATGGCGCGCGATGTGGTGGATCGCGTCGCCAAGCGACTGCGCGAGTTGGACGGGCGTCCCGTCGCCGGGCGACCTCCGACGGACCGGCTGCCGCTTCCCGGCGGAGAGGCCGCCGAGCTGCAGATCCTGATCGAAGCAGCCCGCGCCCGAGGAGCAGCGGACGTCACCGCTCAGCATCTCATCGCCTACTACGGCAGCGAGGCCGCCGCGGTCTTGAACCTCGTCGAGCGCGAGCGTGCGCTCGGTGCACCGATGGTGCGTGGCCGGCCCGAGATCTGGGCGGAGGTCGTGTACGCCGTCGAACGAGAAATGGCGATGCGTGTCCAGGATGTCATGATCCGGCGACTGCATCTGTTTTACGAGACGCGCGACCAGGCCCGCGACGTAGTTGCGGCGGTGGCCGCGCGAATGAAACCGCTGCTCGGTTGGGACGACGTCCGCGAGGCCGAGGAGCTGCGCGACTACTTCGGGCTGGTACAACAGGCGCAGGCCTTCCGGCGCAATTCTAAGGCTTGACCTTCACGCTCGGCCGCACGCGGACGCGTGGATGCTCATCCTCATCGTCGTTGATCTGACGTAACGCCCACGTCGCGGCGCGGCGCACGGAGCCCGCCTCGTCCTGCTGGGCCGCCACCAAACCTTCTCGCGCGCGCGGGCTCTCGATCTCACCCAAGGCCCATGCCGCCGTCGCGCGCACGTCGATGTCACTATCCTTGAGTGCGGCGACCAGCGGCTCGACCGCGCGGTCGTCCTCGATCTCGCCTAGCGCCCACGCGGCCAGTGCCCGGACGTCGGGATCCGAATCCTTGAGTGCCGCCGCCGCCGGTGTCACGGCGGCGCCGTCTTCGATTTCTCCGAGGGCCCAGATCGCGGTCTTGCGCACCTCGAGGTTGGGATCGCGCAGCAGCGGCTCGAGCGCGCTGATTCCCTGCGCACTCTCGATTTCGCCTAGCGCCCAGGCGGTGGCCTGTCTCACGCGAGGCTCACGATCCTTCGTCGCGGTCGTGAGGACCGAAACGGCGGACGCATCTTCGATTTCACCCAGGGCCCAAACCGCGACGATGCGCACGTCCAGGGACTGATCCTTGAGGGCGACGCTGAGCGGTTGGACGGCGCGCTTGTCTTCGATTTCCCCCAAAGCCCACGCCGCGGTGCGCCGCACGCCGGCGTCGCGATCACTCAGCGCGCGCGCGAGCGCATCGATCGCGACCTTCTCTTCGATTTCCCCAAGCGCCCAAGCGGCCGTCAACCGCACCGCCGGGCTCTCGTCGCCGCTGAGCGCGTCGCTCAGCGGCGTGATCGACCTGGAGTCCTCGAGCTCGCCGAGTCCGAGTGCCCCGGTCTCACGCAGATCGGCGCGACTGTCGCGCAGCAGCGAGAGGAAAAGGTCGTAGGTTCCGGACCCGCCTTGCCGTCCCAGAGCTCGAGCGGAGATGTTGCGGACGCAACGGTTGTCGTCGCGCATGAAACCCCGAAACGCGCGCACCACCGCTGGATCGAGGTCGTGGTTCTTGTGAGGCATGTCCACATGGAAGCCGACTCCTCCGCCGCCGGGCGTCGGCATCGGGGTCGGCATCGGACGCGGCATGGGCATGCCGGGATCCGATAAGCCCCAGCCCCAAAAGCCGCCGTAATTGGTCAGCGCCTCGCCCGCGAGCGCGCACACCGTGGAGTCGCTGGTCTTGAGCTGACTCAGCACCCGCGTAACAGTGGCGGAGTCGAGGGGAGGACGGTTTTGGACGACGAGCAGGACGGCGAGCAACGGTGCGAGCATGGGAATCCCGGGTGGAGGATACGCGGGTTTGGATAGGAAGAATGGGCGAAAGGTTGCCGCCCCGGGAATTGCCGGTATTATCCCGCCGGGTGCGCCCAAGTTTTTGCCTCCTTCTCGTTTGCGCCGGTGTACACGCCGCCTGCACTCGGGTCGAGCCGCCACCTGCGGCGGCGACGACGCGCGGCCCGGCCGACTCCCTCATACCGGCTGGCCCATTTGGGGCAGCCGTGCGACGAGGACGTGCGATTCTCTCGGCCACGCACGACAGCCTCCCTGATCACGTCGGCAACAAGCTGCGCTGTACGAGCTGTCATTTGGACGCCGGGCGGCGCGAGAATGGCACGTGGGTCGGCGTTTTCGCGCGTTATCCGCAGTACCGCCCCCGCAGCGGTGCCGTCGAGACCATCGAGTATCGCGTGAACGACTGCTTTCGCCGCAGCATGAACGGCACGGCGATCGATCCTGCTGGACACGAGATGCGCGACATCCTCGCGTACTTCGCGTTTCTCTCGCAAGGCACGACGATCGCGGGGCCCGCGGCAGGGAGTAGCTCGCGGCTGCAGAAGTGGGCGGCGTTCACCGCGGATACCGGCGCCGGCGCGCGCGTGTTTGCCGCGTCCTGCGCCAAGTGCCACGGCGTGTCGGGGGAGGGCACCGCCGTCGCGCCGCCGGTCTGGGGGCCGCAGTCCTACAATCTCGGGGCGGGCATGACGCGCGTCCGCACCGCTGCCGAGTTCGTCAGCCGCAACATGCCGTTCGATGCGCCCGGTACGCTCCCCGACAGCCAGGCGTTCAACGTTGCGGCGTACATCAACGGGCATCCCCGTCCCGATTTCCGGGGCAAGGAAAATGATTGGCCGAATGGCGATCCACCACCCGATGTGGCTTATCCCACAAAGGCACACCACTGAGGAGGCATCCGATGTTCGAGTTCGATCACGTTACCACCCACCGTCGTGGGTTCCTGGGGACACTCGCCGCGACGGTCGCGGCGGGCCTCACGACCATGACGCCGCTGCGCCTCGAGGCCAAGCCGCGCGCGCATTCGAGCACCGGCATGGACGCGTCGTTCGAAGCGTGGCTCAACAAGATCACGGGGAAGCACAAGATGTTGTTCGACGCGCCTGAGGCAAACCAGGGGATGCCGGTCGTCTGGCCGCGCGTCTGGCTCAACGGCAACAACGAGAACTACGGCACCAAGGACGCCGAAAACTCAGCCGTGATCGTGCTGCGGCACGCCGCGATTCCCATCGCAATGAAGGACGAGCTGTGGGCGAAGTACAAGCTTGGCGAGGTGTTCGGGATCAAGGAAGGCGAAGCCGCAGCCGCCCGTAACATTTTTGCCAAGCAGATGCCGTTGCCGCTGCCCGGCACGGGTCTCGAGGCGTTGCTCGCCAGCGGCGCACAGGTCGGTTGCTGCAACGTCGCACTCACCGTGTACAGTGGCATGGTCGCGCAGAAGATGAGCATGGATGCAGCCGCGGTGAAAGCGGAATGGGTTGCCGGACTGCTCCCCGGTGTGCAGGTCGTGCCGTCGGGCGTGCTGGCGGTGGCGAGAGCACAGGAGAAGGGCTGCGCGTACTGCTTCGCTGGGTGAGCTGAGGCAGGTCGGTGGAGAATGGTGGAGGGTGGTGGAGGTTTCACCATCCTCCACCACCTATTTCCAGCCCCTCAAGCTCCTCACATAGTCGTGAAGCACCAGGAATTTTTCGTACACCCGAACACCCTTCCTCTTCCTCCCAAACTCACTGAACAACTCGCGCAACCTGCCGCGCCGTGCCACGTAGAACCGGAACGTCTCGGCGAAGTCCTCCTGGGGGTGCGTCGCCGCATAGGCGCTGACGTAGTCGGTCAGGGTCGTCGCGATGCGGCGGCGCTCGAAATCGACCCAGTGCTCGTCCGCGACGCGATAGGCCTTGCGCACTTCGCCGAACGCGCGCCGGAATCGGCCGCTGCGCGTCCACGACCAGTGATGATAGAGGAACGAGTGGCCCAGCTCGTGGAGCAGGAGACCGGTCAGCATGTTCCACGAAATCTCGTCGCGCCGCCGCTTGCCGGTGACGTAGCGGCGGTCCAGCTCGATGACTTTCGGCGCCCGAGGGGCGACACCGGAAACGCCGGGCCGCAGTGCCACCCGGTAGTGCCAGTCGCGAATGCGCGACACGATCAACAGGCGGCGGGCGCGGCGCAGCGCCCGCGGGATCAAATCGCGCCCGGTCGCGTCCTCACCGCACCACGGGCACGTCGCCATCCAGTCGTCCACCCCGCGGTCGCAGTGGGGGCAGACGTTCTGGAAATCCTCGTACTTCCAGGTTTGCGCGCGGCCGCACCAGGGACAAAACCGCATCGGGTACATGACGCCGCCGCCGCATCCCCACTCGCAGCGACGGTGGAACTTGAATCCCTTGGGCGCCTTGAGCGGCTCGTCGCTCGAATCCTCGTCCTGGATGTTGCGGCCACACCAGGGGCAGAACGACGCTGCGTCGGACACGATCCAACCACAGTATGCGCACTCGGCGTTCGTCTCACGCTGCGTGTCCTTCCACTCGAGGCGCCGGCCGCAGCTCGGACAGTAGCCCCAGAAGCGTTGCAGCTCGGTGTGGCAGCGGGAGCAGCGCAGCTCGGGCGTGGGGACTTCGCGGCGGCTCATCGCGCCAACGCCTCGTCGACGATGCGCTGAACGAAGGCGTTGTACTTGAGCCCGGCCTTCTCCGCCGCCTCCGCCATCTCATGCTCGGCGGCGATGAACGGATTGGGATTCACCTCCAGGACGTACACCTCGTCGTCGTGCGCCACGCGCACGTCCACGCGCCCGTAGTCCTGAAGCCAGAGGGCGTGAAACGCGGTGCGGCAGATCTCGCCGATCCGCTGAGTCAGGTCGTCGGACACTCCCTTGGCGAACACGTTCCTGATCTTCTTGCGCTTGCGATATTCCTCGTCCCATTTCGCCTTGTAGGTCGCAATGCGGTGCTCGGTCGTTTCCGGCTCCCCGAATGTCATCTCCGTGAGTGGCAGCACCTCCACGTCGTCGTTGCCGATGAGCCCCACGTACAGTTCGCGACCCTCGACCAGCTCCTCCACGATCGCGGCCTGATGGAACTTGTTGTGAATGAACTCGACGCGCTGCGTGAGGCTCTGATCGTCTTCGACCACGGACGCCTGCGCGATGCCGATCGACGCATCCTCGAGCAGCGGTTTGACGATCAGCGGAAAGCGCAGTTCCGACGGGCGCACGAGCGTGTCACCCTCGTGGAACTCGGCGAAGGCGGGCACACGAATGCCGTGGTAGGCGAGGACCTTCTTGGTGAGCGACTTGTTGCGCGCGACGAGCAGTGCCGTGGGCGATGAGCCGGTGTAGCGGTAGCCATACATGTCGAGCAGCGCCGCGATCGCGTACTCGTGCCGGGCGTTCTTGCGGAACCCTTCACAGCCGTTGAAGACGAGTTTTGGCTGGAAGGCCGCCAGACGCGCGAGCAGCGGAGCGACGTCGTCACCGATACCGATCATGCGCACATCGTGGCCACCCGTCATCAACGCGCGGGCGACGTCGTACTCCGCTTCTTCGGCCTTTTGCTCGATGGCGCGCTTGTACTCCGCATCCTCCCACTCGGGATGCAGCGAGTCGAAGATGACGGCGATCTTCACGCCACCACCTCACCGTCTCCGAGACACATGGAGGTCGAGCGCGCTCATGCGGTGAATGTCGCGTGCCACGGTCGTGAGGCCGATGAGGATGATCACGCCACCGAGCAATCCGACCGCCGGCAGGAACAACATCGCGCCCTGCAGGCTGCCCGTGCGGTCCGACAAGTAGCCGATGAGCGGCGGTGCCAGCGCGTCGCCCGCGAGATGCGAGAACAACACGAACGCTCCCAGGACGGACGCCTGCACGGTCGCCGGGACGACGTCGAGAATCACGGCGACGAGGGGGCCGTTATACCACGTGTACAGGAAGTATGTGGCCATAATGAGCGGGCCGAACCAGCGCAGATCCCTGACCAGGATCAAGGCCGCGCAGACTGGCGCCCCGAGGACGAATCCGGCACCGGACACGAGGACGCGTCCCCCGCTCCACCGCTGCTGGAGCCGATCGGCCATCCGGCCGCCGACGAGCGCCCCCAGGATGCCGCCACCCAGCGCCCACAGCCCGAAGTCGGCGCCCACGCGCGCGACGGACAGCCCGTGAGTTCGCTGCATGAACGCGGCCGCCCAGGCCACCAGCCCATTCACCGCGAATGTGATCATCGCGCCGCCGAGAAACACCCAGATCAAAGTCGGTGTGCGGAGCACCCTCACCGCAGCGTCCTGAAAGTCGTCGAACGCGCCAACAGCGACGGCACCTGCTTCCGTCGTGCGCCGCACAGCCAACGGGACGAGCCGCCAGACGGTCCAGGCGATCCCGACGCTCACGCCCACACCAAAAACGGCTGTGCCGATCAGGGGGGGAATGCCCTCAAAAAGCGCCAGCACGCCCGCGATCGCCGCGCCGATTCCGGCGCAGACGGCGAGTGGCGCCACATAGTGCGTCACGCCGAGCATTCCGTGCCGCCACCATTGGCGCAGAATCTCGAGAATGGGCCGGGGCGGCCGCCGATCCAGCTCACGCAAACGCGATGCAAGCAGCGCCAACACCAGACCGGGGAACCCCATCCAGATGAAAGCCCACCGCCAGCCGTAATTCTCCGCGATGACGCCGCCGAACCAGATCCCGAGCACCCCACCGAGCGCCATCCCGACGGAGTACACGCCGATCGCAAAGGCGCGCTGCTTGCCCTTGAAGTATTGGGCAATGACCGCCTGAGATGCGGGTCCGTAGCCCGCCTCTCCGAAGCCCACGAGCGCGCGGCAGGTGAACAGCTGCCAGAAGCGACCCACAAATCCACCCGCCGTCGTCGCCAGGCTCCAGACCGTCACGCCCCAGGTGATCACGCTGCGCCGCGACCGCAGATCGCCAATGACGCCGAGCGGCAGCGCCGCGAGCGAGAGCACAATGATGTACGCCGAACCGAGCCAGCCAAGCTGCGCGTCGGTGAGATTCAGGTCGCGCTTGATCGGCTCAAACACCGCATACACGACGTTGCGGTCGAGGTAGTTCAGCAAATTGACCAATGCCAGGAGACCCAGGACGTAGACGGCATACGCCCGGGTTGGACGGTCGGACTTCGGGGTTTCAGCGGGCGCCGCTGCCCCCGCCAGTGGCTGCCTCGGCGCGCGCGTCGCGATCGGACTTCGCTTCCAGATAGGACTCAGTCAGCTCGCGCATCATCTCCTCGCGCCGGTCGTAGAGGCGTTTCAGCTGGCGCGGCTTGCGACGGGCGAGCGCGTACGATGCCAGAATGGGGAACGCCACCGTGTTGTCCAGGTACGCGACCACGGTCCCGGGCAGCTTATCGGGATCGACCTTGCCCCAACTGACGGCCTCCGATGGCGTCGCGCCGGAGAGCCCACCGGTGTCGGGGCGTGCGTCCGTGACCTGCAGATAGTAGTCGTGCCCCTTCTCGCTGATCCCCAGCACCTCCTGGATCTGTGGCTCGGTCTGCAGCACGAAGTTCTTGGGGCTCCCGCCGCCGATGATCAGGACGCCGCTCTTCCCGCCACGAATTTTGGCGGAGAACACGATCGACGACGTCTCGTTCACATCGGCGCTGACGTCGAACCGCAGCTTGCTTCCCGAAAGGGCCTGCTCGGCGACGTTCATCCCGATCGAGGAGTCGCCAGGCGACGAGGTATAAATCGGAACGGCGGCGATATGCGCCGCGCTCAATACCGACTTGCGGGAGAGGCCGAGCGCCCGCTCGCGCTCCAAAACATAGCCGCCCAGCAGGTAGTGGTATTCGGCGGTGCTCATCGGCCGCTGGAACTCCTGCCGGGCTGAGACCTCGCGCACGAAGCGGTCAGTGGAGAGCAGCACGTCGTAATCGAAGAAGATGTCGTAGATCCGCACGACGCCTTCTTCCCGCAGCACGACATCGTCCGCGAACGGCGTGCCGCGATGCATCGCCATGCCGAGGCCGAAGTGCGCATCGTGGTAGAGATTCGCGCCGGTCGATACGATCCAGTCGACGAATCCCGCTTCGATCAGCGGAATGATCGTGGACATGCCGAGCCCTGCCGGGGTCATCGCGCCCGTGAGACTCATGCCGACCGTGACATCGTCGGCGAGCATGCGTTCGGCGAACAGCCGGCAGCCTTCCGCGAGGCGGCCCGCGTTGTAGGCGAGGAACGCGTTGTCGACGAGGTCGGCAACCGTCTCTGTGCCGCTGACGGGCTTGGGGCTGATGCGCTGGCCGCGCAGGAACTCGTTCTGGGTCATCGCGTGGACTGGCTGATCGGTTGCATGGCGCGGAAGGCGCGCGTGCGTCGTTCGCGGGCTTCCACGATCCACCCGAGCGTCTCCTTGGGGTCGTCGGTGACGAGAAACAGATTCAGATCTTCCGGCGAAATCTTCCCCTCGGCGGCCACCCGGTCCTTGAGCCAATCGGCGAGGCCGCGCCAGTACTCCCGGCCGAACAGCACGACGGGGAACTGCTTCACTTTGCCCGTCTGCACGAGCGTCAGCGCTTCGAACAGCTCGTCCATCGTCCCGTAGCCTCCGGGGAAGGCGATGAATGCCGTCGAATATTTCACGAACATGGTCTTCCGCACAAAGAAGTAGCGGAAGTTGATCGCGCGCTCCACCCATGGGTTCGTGCCCTGTTCGAACGGCAGCTCGATGTTGCAGCCGATCGAGAGCCCGCCACCTTCTTTGGCCCCGCGATTGGCCGCTGCCATGATTCCTGGCCCACCGCCCGTGATGATCGCGAAGCCTTCCTTGGCGAGCATACGGGAGGTCTCGTAGGCCGCCGTGTAGAACGGATCGTCCTCGAGCGTGCGGGCCGAGCCGAAGACCGTCACGGCGTTGCGCACGTCAGACAGTGTGTCGAATCCCTCGACGAACTCGCCCATGATGCGCAGCACGCGCCACGGGTCCGTGCTCGTGAACGACGCCCGCCGCTCGATCGGAACGACCTGCGGCGGTGTGAGAAGTTGTTCGTCTTCAGTGAGTGGGCTGCGCGGCGAGGCGCTCGGTTGCTCTGACATTGTCATCCTGCGAGTTATAAAAGAAAGGCGAGAGTCGGACGTGGCCTGGCCGGCTGTCGGCAATGATGCCGCCCGCGGCCAGGTGTCGGACGGATCCCGCCGGATCCGGCATCGGAATCATGACGATCGCCGAGCGCTGCTGGGGCTCGGCGGCGATCTTCGGGTGGAATCCCGCGGCGCGCGCCCGCGCGATCAGGTCTTCGGTCAGCGCGGCGGTCGCTTCCCGAATGGTGGAAATGCCGATCTCCTCGATGTACTCGAGCCCGCCCAGCTGCGCGTAGACGGCGGCGAGCGACGGCGTGCCGAGCTCGAAACGGCGCGTGTCGTCGTGAAACGTCAACGTGCGGGGGTCGAACGCGAACTGATCGCGCTGCCCGAACCAGCCCGAGATCGCGGGCTCGAGCCGGCGGGCCACCGCTTCGCGCAGGTAGAGGAACACGATCCCCGGCCCGCCGAGCAGCCACTTGAGGCCGCCGGCGACCAGCGCGTCGACTCCGGCGTCGCGCACGTCGACGGGGATCTGGCCGACCGACTGGTACGCATCGATCAGGCAGAGCGCGCCGTGCTCGTGGGCCGCCGCGGCGACGCGCTTGATGTCCTGGATGGCGCCGCTCGTGAAGTACACATGCGAGGTCACGACCAATGCCGTGCGGTCGTCGACGGCTCGCGCGATCGCGTCGACGGGTACGCTGACGCGGTCCGGACTCTCGACGATCACGAGCTCCACACCGGCGCGCACTTTGGCGAGCCACTGATACGCGACCGTGGGAAAATCGAGCGACGTGATCACCACTTTCGGGCGACGGCGGTAATCGATTGACTCGGCGATCGCGCTGAGGGCGACCGAGATGCTCGGCGCGAGGGCGATTTCCCCCGGCGCCGCGTTGACGACCCGGCCGTAACGCGCGCGCAGGTCCGTCAGCGCCTCCCACCAGACGTCGTACCACGCGGCGGCGCCGCGACTCTGCCAGATGTCGAGGAATTCGGCTACCTTGCGGCGAGACCGCTCGCCCAACGCGCCCAGCGAGCAGGTGTTGAGGTAGACGCTGTCCCTAAAGATGGGAAACTCGCCGCGATACGTGGCGAGTCCAAGCGCGCGTGGGTGTACGCTGCTTGCGAGCGTCATAGGTCGTGAATATACAGAAGGAATGCAGCGTATCGCGAGTTGGTCGGGACTCTACGTTCGTTTGGCGGCGCGCGCGCTGGTGCGGCCGCGACTCGCCATCGATTTGCTGCGACTCACGTGGAGTTTTCGCGCGCGCAACTGGTGGCGCCGGCCGCCCTTTCTTCCCATTCCACCCCGCGAGTACATGCAATGGCGGATGTTCACCGCATATGGCGACGAGCAGGCCGTGCCCCCGGTCGATGACGTGGTGAACTTCGCGCGCTGGCGGCGCGAAACGATGGGGCTCTGAACCTCCTCGTATGAACCCCGCCGAGCGAAGCCTCGAGGTCAAGCGTCGAGCCACGGCGTTGGGATTCACCCTGACGGGTGTTACGCGGCTGGACCGCAACCCACACGCCGCAGAGCTCGATGCCTGGCTCGCTGCCGGGCATGCCGGCACGATGACGTATCTCCACCGGCAGGCCGAGAAGCGGAAGGACCCCCGAACGATCATGCCGGGGGCGAAGGCGGCGGTTGTGACACTGACCAGTTATTTCCATGGTTGGCGTGCCCCGGGGCCACGTTCCGGCGCAGAGGTCGCCCAATACGCCTGGTCCTCGGACTACCACGATGTGCTCGGCGCGCGCCTGGAAGAGCTTGCGGCTGCAATCGGCGAGCTGATCCCCGGCTCGACGGCCCGCTGCTACGTGGACGCCGGACCGGTGCCCGAGCGCGAGCTGGCACAGCTCGCCGGCCTCGGATGGATCGGTAAGAACATGATGCTGATCAACCCGGAGATCGGCTCATTCACATTCATCGGCGTCGTTCTGACGGACGCCGAGCTCGAGCCGGATTTGCCGTTCGAGGCGGATCGCTGCGGCAGCTGCCGGCGCTGCCTCGACGCATGCCCCACCCAGGCGTTCGTCGGACCACGCAACCTCGATGCGCGCGCGTGTATCTCGTATCTGACGATCGAGCATCGCGGCGAGTTCACCGCCGCCCAGCGCGAGCAAGTGGGCGAATGGCTGTTTGGATGCGACGTCTGTCAGGACGTTTGTCCCTGGAATGTCAGCTTCGCGCGCGCCACGAGCGACGCCGCCTTTGCGCCGCGCGGCGATGTTGCGACGCCCGATCCTGATGCGATCCTGGATATGGCCGACGAGGACTTCGTGTCCCAGTACGCCGATACGCCATTCGCGCGGCCCGGGGCTGCCGGCATGCGCCGCAACGCCGCGGCGGTGCGCGCGCGATGACCTCGGCCGAGCGCATATCTGATCTGCAGCGAAAACTCGCCGATGGCCTGGCGACGATCGATCCGCATCACCGCCTGCTGGGTCGTCCCGTCAGCTACCGGATCATCGACGGACGGACGCTCGAGATCACGTTTCGCGACGTGGCGGGCATTGCCGACACTGAAGTGCTGGGCGTCAAGCGTGTCATCGGCCAGGAGTGTTTCTGCAGTGTGAGTCCCCAGTCGGCCGAACGGCTCCTGGTGCGGTTCGTCGTCCCTCTGAAGTAGCCTACTTCCCGGCGACGCGAGACACGACGTCGTAGTAGAACCGCACGCCAAAGCGGAGTGCGTCCAGGCTCACGCGCTCGTCGTTGCCGTGCACGCCGCGCGAGTCATTGTCCGACAACGGGAATGGGCTCAGACCGTAGCTCTGAATCCCCAGGCGGCGGAAGTAGTGGCTGTCGGTGAAGCCCGGCAGCATCAGCGTGGTGACGAGCGCGTTGGCCTGGCGCACCCGGGCCACCGCCGTGATCGCGCGAAACATGTCCGTCTCCGTCGAGCTTTCGGTGGCCGGCCAGTTCGGCCCTTGCGGCTTGAACGTCACCGCCGTGTCACCCACGATGCGCACGAGATCGGTGAGAAAAGCCGCCGGTTCCTGACCGGGCAGCAGCCGCACGTCGAGCGCCGCGGTCGCGCTCGGCGGAATCACGTTGGTCTTGTCGCTGCCTTGCAGGCCCGTGATCGAGATCGTATTGCGGAGCAGCGCGTTGTAGGTGAGGTCCGACGTCAGCGTACGGACGGCCAGCGAATCGCGCAGCGCCGTCTTGATGTCGGCCAGCCAGCGGCGCACCGTCGTGTCGCGTTCGATTGTGGCGAGGTCGCGAAACGAGCGCTCTACCGTGGGCGTCACGAGCAACGGCGTCTGCCAGTCGGCGATCTTGCTCAGTGCCCGAACCAGGCGATTGACGGGATTGTCGGGAGTGGGACGCGAGCCGTGTCCGGCGGTGCCCCGGGCCGTGACATCGAGCCAGTACGGTGACTTTTCCGTCGTGCCGACGCCGAAAAACTGGACGCCGCCGCGGCCGTCGGAGCGCGTCAATCCGCCTTCATTCAGCAGGAACTCGGCGTCGCGCAGCAGATCGCGCTGGTGCTCGACAAACCATCCGGCGCCCACTCCAGCGCCGATCTCTTCGTCGGCCGTGGCAAGAAAGATGATGTCGCGCTTCAGCGGCACGTGCGCGCGCCTGAGAATCAGCATGGTCATCAGCTGTGCGACCGCTTCGCCCTTCATATCCAGCGCGCCGCGGCCCCACACGTAGCCGTCCTTGATCACGCCGCTGAACGGATCGACGGTCCAGTATTCCGGCGACGCCAGCACAACGTCCATGTGGTTGAGCAGGATCAGCGGTCGAGCGCTGCCGTCCCCGGCGAGCCGGGCGTACAGATTGGCCTTGCCAGGCGCGGGTTCGAAGATCCGCGCCTCGATCCCGTCGCGCTGCAGGACCGCCGCCAGCCACCGCGCCGCGACGATCTCATTGCCGGGCGGATTGGTCGTATTGATGCGGATGTAGCGCGAGAGCAGGGCCCCCGCTTCATCGCCCAGCGTCTTCCAGTCGGATTCGACCGGCGCCGCAATCAGCGCGACTCGCTCGGGCGTCTCCAACACGGGCGCGTTCGCTGGGCCAGCGAGCGGCGGCGCGGGATTGCGTGCGCAAGAGGTGAACAGCAGCAGGAACAGGCCTGACCTCCACCATCCTTTACCAGCCTTCACCATCCTCCACCGTCCTTCCTAAAGGCTCAGCGTCTCGCCGTGCGCGAGCTGGCGGTAGTTCTCTTCCGGCAGGCCGGCCGCCCGCCAGGCGACGCGCGCGCGCATTGGCGGCTCATCCATCGCTTCGTCGGTCAGCTTGAATGTGCCCCAGTGAATGGGCACCATCACCCGGGCGTTCAGCGCCGCGAACGCTGCCACCGCTTCCTCGGGGTTCATGTGGACGTAGCGCATGAACCAGCGCGGCTCGTACGCACCGATCGGCAGGAGCGCGAGGTCGAACGGGCCGTAACGCTCGCCGATGGTGGCGAAGTCCGGATGAAAGCCGGTATCGCCGGCGAAGAATACGCGCCGTCCACTCGCCGCTGTGAGCGTAAAGCCGCACCACAGTGTGTCGCCGCGATCTCCAATGCTGCGGCTGCTGAAATGCATCGCCGGCGTGGCCGCGATCCGCAGGGAATCCACCGCGTGCTCCTGCCACCAATCCAGCTCGGCGACCGCGCTCGCGCGAGCGCCGCGCGTGCGCACGAACGCCGCGAGGCCAAGCGGCGTCAGCCAGAAGGCCTGCGGATGGCGCCGCGCCAGTTGGCGCACGGTGAAGTCGTCGAGATGGTCGTAGTGGTTGTGCGACTGGAGTACGACATCGAGCGGCGGCAGGTCATCGAGTGCGATTCCCGGCGGCACCCAGCGCCGGGGGCCGATGAACTGTGCCGGTGAAGCGCGCCCGCTCCACATCGGATCGGTGAGAATGTTCAGACCATTGATCTGAATCAGCAGGCTGGCATGTCCCACCCAGGTGACCGTGAGCTGCGAGGCCGAAGCACGGGGACGTACAAAGGAAGGCTGCACCCGTCTGAACACCGACGGGTCGGGATCTTTGGGTCGCGGTCGCGTCGCGCGATGCACGAGCATCCATTTGAGCAAACCGCCGAAGCCCGGCACGGCCTGGTCAACCCATGGATTGCGAAAACCGCCCCCCGGGCGGTGATGTGATGGAAGAGCTGTTAGTGGCACGGCGCGCAATATAGCCGCGCCGTGCTACCAACGCGCTCACGGTCTGCGCGGAGCGGGTGGTGGAGTGGAATCGGGGACTACGAGAATCCTCAGCGTATCCGCCAACCCGCCGCTCGACGCGACGATGCGTCCACTACCCACTTGTTTCGCAGTGACGCGCGCGACGCGGGCGCTGTCGACGACAAGTCCGAGCACGGTGGTATCGAGATTCTTCCACGCCACGACCGCCGTCGTATCCTGCTGGTGCTGCGCGTTGATGACGAACGCCTCGAGCCTGTTGGTGCTGCCCACGAGCATCGAGCTCGCGCCATAGATGTAGACGGAGCCGCGGAACATCGAGAGCACGATGGAGTGCGGTGTATCAGCGCCCTGGTTTACGAAGACGCTCGAGTCGAGGCTGCTGGCGAGACTGCTGGGCGACGGCGGATCGACCCCGACGATGTAGTTGCCCGAGAGAAGATATGCGAGCTTGTAGTGCCCAGCCGCATCGGTTGAGCCGGTCGAGTAGACGTACCAGTTGCCCGGCCCGCCACCCCACGCGCTGACTGTGGCGTTGGCCAGGGGACCTGGTGTTCCGGCGCTCGTGTCCTGACTCACGATGCCCGAGATCGATCCCGTCGCCGCCTCATTCACGGCGCGAATCCACGGGAAGAAGTCGAAGGCGCCGTCGCCCAGGTTGTTGTAGGGGAAACTCTTCCCCACGTCAAAGTCGAGCACGATGTCCGCGCCCTCACTCGGCACGTTCACCGCGGCCTCGACGAACGAGTGGATCGCCTGCCGACCTCCGCGCCACCGCACGACCGCCTGCGAGCCGTCCTTGAACCGAATCGCGGAGGAGTCGGCATCGATGATGACTCGAACCGCCTTGTACTGATCGGCGGGGATCTCTTTCTCGCCCAGCAGCGAGGTGGTCCCTCGCTGCAGGCTCAGCAGGTTGATCTGGCGATGGGGCTCTACGATGGGGACCCACTGCATGCTGTCGGCAGAGCTGCCAGTGTCGGGCTCTGTCGAGGCGGAGATGCTGACTATATAGACGTCTACGCTCTGCACGGTGTCGAACGGAAACGGTGCATCCGTGATGAGCACCCTCGTCGCCCGTCGGTTCGCGAAATTCGCGGCCGTGGAATCGTCCTGATAGCAGGCTCCTGCTACGAGGGTGGTTACGACGGCAGCGAGTAGCGCAAAACTCGGTCTCGACATCGTCAGAATCCTCCTTGGGGTGTTGCGCAGACGGCGCTCTCGCATTGAATACCCAATATGGAGCGGGCAACGTCACAACGCGGTTTACGGTCTTGATTGGTCGCCGGTGGTCGACGCCTTTCGTTCGACGTGGTTTTGTGACGTCTGTAGGGAGCGTATGGGTATAGAGATAGTGGAGGCAGGAGATGCAGAGCTGGTGCGCCGGATCCGGGCCGGCGACATCGGCGCGTATGCCGCGCTGGTCGCGCGCTATCGCGTTCGCCTGGGACGATATGCCCTCCACATGATCGGGGATCGTGAAGATGCGGAGGAAGCGCTGCAGGACGCATTCGTCCGAGCGTACCGCTCGCTCGCGCGCTGCGACGACCCGGAGCGATTTGGCGCGTGGCTGTACGGCATCCTGGTCAACCGTTGCCGCACAACCGGCGCGCGAGTGGCGCGCCGCCGGCGCCTGTTCGTCCGCGATGAGAACGCGATCAACGGCGCGACACACCCCGATCAGTCGGATCGGGTGGAATGGGCGGACGTCGTGGGCCGCGCGCTCGCCAGGCTGGCGCCCGAGTATCGTGAGGCCTTTCTCCTCAAACACGTCGAGGATCTCGAATACGAGGAGATCGCGGACCTCACAGGCACCGGCGTGTCGGCGTTGAAAATGCGCGTCAAGCGCGCCCGCGAACAATTGCAGCGGTTCTTGAAAGAGGCGGAACATGTTTGAGCGGCAGGACGAGGAAGACATCGTCGAGCGCGTCATTCGCGAGCTGCGCCGCCCCGCATCCATCGATCGGGCCCTCGACGCGCGCGTGATGAGCGAGATCGCGCGGCCCGAGACCGGGCTGGTCGCGCGCCGCCCGTTTGCCCGCGTCTGGCCGTGGCTTGCCGCGGCGGCGGTACTCACCGCGGTCGTGATTGCCCGGCCCTGGTCTCGTGGCACGCGGCCGGATGCGTTTCAATTCGTCCTGGTCGCGCCGCAAGCCGCGTCGGTCGCTCTGGTCGGGGACTTCAACGATTGGGATCCAACGCGCGCGCCGATGCACGCCGCGCGTGGCGGCCTGTGGGCGACGGTGATTCCACTCCCTCCTGGACGGTATCGCTATGCGTTTCTCGTGAACGGTGTCGAATGGCGCGCCGACCCCGGAGCGCCGGCCGCGGGAGACGATGAGTTCGGCACGCCGAGCTCGGTCGTGACCGTCGCAGGACGCGGCTCATGATCCTGACGGCGCTGTTGCTCGTCATCGCACAAAACCCCGCGCAGGATCCACGTTATGAGCGCCTGGATCCCGACACGCGCGCGCGCGTGGTCGCGATCGTCGACTCCGCGCGGGTAGTAGGCCTGCCGAGCGACCCGCTGATTCATCGCGCGCTCGAGGGCGCGATGAAGAACGCCGCGGGCGAGCGCATCGTCGCCGCCGTGCGACGTCTGGCCGGTGACCTCGGCACTGCACGGGACGCGCTCGGCTCGAACGCCACGCCGGCGGAGCTCGAGGCCGGCGTCGCCGCGCTGCGCGCCGGCGCAACGCCTGCGACCCTCACCCGCTTGCGGGATCTGCGAAAGCCGCCCATCACGATGGCGCTCGCGGTTCTCGCCGATCTCGTCGCGAGCGGTGTGCCGGCCGACAGCGCCGCCGCGGCTGTGCTCGTCCTCGCACCCACGGCTCGCGACGCCGACCTCGTAGAGTTTCGCCGCGCTGTCGAGCGCGACATCGCCCTCGGCGCGCCTCCAGACGCCGCTACCTCGGTGCGGCTGGGCGCGACCTCTATGGGGTTGGATGCGACCGCGCGCAACGCCCGGCCCGGCAAACCCTAACCTCGCAGGTTGCGCGCGTTGGGGAGCGGGCGCGTCGCTGCTGGCCGCGACAGCCCTGCTTGCCGCGCCGCGCGTGATCCTGGCGCAGGCACGGGCCACCATCGATCTGGGTGCGTCGCGCGTGCATTACGACGGCTTCGAGGTGAGTAACGCGGCGACCATCACACCGACATTCGACTGGTATGGACACCGCGGAGCGGTGAACGCCCGCGGCACACTGCTGCGATTCGAAAGCGGCAACCGCAGTCTACAGGGCTCGGTCGTCGGATCGCTGTTCATACGCCCAGGCGGGGTCTGGATCGCCGCGACGGGAGGGCGAACTGCGTTCGGTTCGCCGAGCGACGCGCGGCCGGTCTTCGCGGCGTCGGTGTCGGCGCTACAACGGCCTAGCTCTTCCTTGTTGCTCCTTCTGACCGCCGGACGGGCCTTCGTCGGAGACACACAGTATAGCGACATCGGCATGACAGCACGTGGACAGTACGGCAAAATCGTGCTCGAAACGATCCTCGGTACGCGCGTGTGGAGCCAGGGCGCCGGCCATGGCGTCTACGGAGAAGCGAGCGGTAGCCTACGCTTTTCCGATCGGTGGGCGTTCGTGCTGTCAGGGGGCCGCTATCCATCGGACCCGATCCGCGGGAGCATCGCGGGGCGTTACGTGTCCGCCGGGCTGCGGTTCCGCATCCCGCCGCCCATTCGTCCTGCCCCTCGTCTAGCGACACAACACACCGGAGCGAACGGCGGGGACGGGAGCGATCCTCCGCCGTGGACGACGCTCACCCTCGTCCCGGAATCGCCCGGCAACGTGCGCCTGGTGTTGCGTGCGCCTCCCGCCACGCTCGTAGAGATTGCGGGAGACTTCACCGATTGGCAGCCGGTCTCAATGGCGCGGACGGCCGGTGGCAGTTGGGAAGTCGTCCTGCCGATGGCGAAGGGCGTCCATCAGATCAACCTGCGCATCGACGGCGGCCCGTGGACGGTGCCGGGCGGTACGACTCGCCACGTCGGCGATTACGGTGACGAGGTGGGGACGTTCATCGTCCCCTAGCGCTTCCCGCCCGCGAGTCGCAGCGCCTCGGGTCGATGCCGCAGTGCGAGCATGGCCCACACACCGACCGCCGGCCCGATCGAGAGCACACTCATGCTCCATCGCCACCCGATGGCGCCAGCGAGCGTCGGCAGCAGATAGATGGTCGCGGCAGTGAGCAGAAAGCCAAGACTCGTCTGGAGCGTGAGAGCCGTGCCGACGTATTCGCGCGGAGCGAGCTCGCTCACGGCCGCCGAGAACTGCGCGGAATCGGCCACGATGCTTATTCCCCACAGGAGCAGAATGGGCAACAGCGCGATCAACGGCGCGCCGTAGAACAGCCCGACGTTCAACGCGCAGATTCCCGAAACCAGCATCGAGACGCTCGTGACGAGTGTGCGACCGAACCGGTCCGCGTACTTGCCGCCGAGCCAGCATCCGATGGCGCCACTCCCGACCACCGCAAACGTCGTCAGCGCGGCGAGCGCGGTGACGTCCGCATCTCCACCACGCCGCGCGTGCTCGCTCGCGGCGATGAAGACGGCGATCCACGTCCACATTGCGTAGAGCTCCCACATGTGTCCGAGGTAGCCGAGGTTGGCGAGTGCGACCGCGCGGTCCTGGAGAATGCGCGGAGCGGCGGTGAGAGAAAACGGCGGCGATGGAGCGGCGTGCGGCCCGTCGCTCGGTACGAGCAAGACGAGCAGTCCACCGACGAGTGCGCTGAGCGCGGCGACGACGAGAACGACGCGCCAAGCATCCTGCGACACCGCCCAGCGCACGAGATGTGGACTCGCAGACCCGAGCGTGAGTGCGCCGACGAGAATCCCGATCGCCCAGCCGCGCGACTCCTTGAACCACCCGGCTGCGATCTTCATGCCCGGCGGATACACGCCGGCCAGTGCGGCGCCGGTCAGCAAGCGGCAGGCGATTCCAACCCCGAGAGCTCCCGCCGCGGCGACACCGAGTGTCGCGAGCGCGGCGACTGTTGCCGAGCCCGCGACGAGCCGCCGAGCCGAGAGTCTGTCGGCGAGAGTGAGGATCGCGCTCACAAGCGCGCCGGCGACGAACCCGAGCTGTACTGAGATCGTAAGCCACGCCGTGGCAGCGGGCGTCAGGTGCCACACGTGCGCGAGTGCCGGCGCGACCGCGGACGCGCTGAACCACGGGGCCATCGCCAGGAGCTCCGCGACAGCCAGCACGATCAACACACGACGCGGGCTCACAACCCCGTGGGATGATCCAGAAAGACCCAGGGCAGATCGAACTTCTTGGAGATGTGCTCGGCGAGTGCCTTTACGCCAACAGTCTCGGTCGCGTAGTGCCCCGCATAAAAGACGTTGAGATGCAACTCTTCCGCATCGAAGAAGGTCCAGTGCTGGCCTTCGCCGGTGATGTAGGTATCGAGACCGGCGGCGGCCGCCTGCGGAATCAGTCCGCCCCCTGCCCCGGTGACGATGCCGACGCGCTGGACAAGCTCGGGGCCAAACGGCAGGACGCGTGGGGCACTGCCGAGTGCCTTGGCCAACGCGCGACCCAACTCGTCACGCGTGCCGGTTCGCTCGCCCCATACGCCGACGGGCGCGCCATGATACGAGCCGAACTCCGCACGGATCGTGACCCCGAGTTGTCGCGCCAGGACGGCATTGTTACCGACGTCCGGATGACGATCTAAAGGAAGGTGCGCAGAGTACAGCGCCATGTTTCCCCGGACGAGCCCGGCGACTCGCTCGTAGTTGGGGCCCACCAGCGGTCGCAGACCTCCCCAGAACAGCCCGTGGTGAACCAGGAGCAAGTCGGCCCGCTGCTCAGCCGCCAGTCGAATCGTCGCTGCGCAAAGATCCACCGCGGCCGCGACACGACTGACTTCACCGGAATTGGTGACTTGCAGTCCGTTCAGGGCTTCAGGCGGATCTGCTGCTTCTCCGGCGACACACAGGTACTGATCGAGATAGGAGACGATGGTGTCGAGGCGCATTTAAGACACCGTAGGGACAGTATCGTGGCAGCTGCGAGTCTTCCACATAGCACGAGAGCGTAACGTCTGTATTAACAATGAATTAGAGAATCCACATGGGCGAAGCGCTGCCGTGTGGATATCTAGGCTCGAGCTAGAGAGGCCTGTCCCGTCCTTGTGGCAACCTGGGGCGGCTGGCCGGCGTCTTCGCCCATCCGGAGCACGCCGTTCATCTCGCCGCCTTCCTGAATCAGCAACCGCTTGGTGTGCACGTCTCCGTGGACGACGCTGGTCGACTGCAGCTCCACGCGTTCCTCGGCGTAGATAGCGCCGCGGACTTCGCCGCCGATAATCGCCTCGCGACTGACGACGTCGCCTTCTACTTCCCCGCCCCGTGCGACGAGTACCTGTTTAGCAGCGCGCACGGTTCCGCTGACCGACCCTTCTATCTTTACGACGCCGTCGGCGGAGATATCGCCCACCACGCGCATTCCTGCGCCGATAATCGACAGCCCCTGCACGCCTTCCCGGCCGCCGGTAGCACTCTTTTCGCTGAACACCGCCATCAGTGCGTCCCCCCCTCTTTCACGAGGTCGAGTGGATCGACCGATTTGCCGTCGTGACGAATCTCGAAATGCAGGTGCGGCGCCGTCGACCGCCCCGAGTTGCCGGACAAACCGATCACTTGTCCAGCCTGAACTTCGTCACCTTCAGCGGCGAGTAGCCGTGATGTATGACCATACATCGTCTCATACCCCGACGGATGCCGCAAGAGAACGAACAAGCCGTAGTCGGGATCGTAACCGGCTGCGGTGACGGTCCCGCCTCCGGATGCCCGAACGGGCGTCCCAATTGGCACCGCGATGTCGATTCCGGGGTGGGATTCATCGGGAACGCCGGGTCTCACCTGTCCCCGCGTGACGAACCCTCGTACATCGAGCGGCCAATGCGAGGGTGCAGATGGGCCCGTCTCATACTGCTTGGTACTCCCCGGCCTGGCCGCCTGGATCGGCACGGCGCGCATGGCGGTGCTGAAGTCGGCGTTGCTTGCGACGCTGCTGCCACCGCGCGTGGTCGTGGGGGGCGCTTTCACGCCCAGCATCTGGCGCAGCTCCTGGTAGTTCGCTTCGGCGCGATTCAGCGCCGACGCGAGCCGCTGTACGCGACTGTTCTCTGTGCGCAGCCGGGAGACCTCGCGTTCCAGTCCGGGGACGCGGGCGGCGTTTCGGGAGATCGGTCCCGCGAACGCAAAGAACCCCACGACCGACACGGCAACAGCCCCGGCGCCCCACTTCCCGGCTGCGAGACCCCACCGAGGAATGCGATACTGTTTGGATTCGAGATCGCCGTCAGCGTGGATGACGATCGTGACGCCGCGCGTGGTCATCCGTCGAACGGAGCGCCGAGGATCAGCTCCAGCAGGCGCGCGAGATCTTCGTTCGAGTAGAACGACAGATGAATCTGGCCTTTGCCCTTGGCTCGCAGGCTGACGCGCACATCGGTGCCCAGCCGCCGGCGCAGCGCGTCTTCCACCCGCCGAACCTCGGGCGCGGCGCCGACGCCCCGTTTCATCCGCGGCCGCCGTTCCGGCGCGCGACCGCCGCGCGCGCGGTCCTCGACTTCACGCACCGACAGTCCCTGTGCCACCGCCTCGCGCGCCAGGTTCGTGACGATCCGCGGATCCTCGAGCGCGAGCAGCGCGCGCGCGTGCCCCACCGACAAATGGCCTTCGTGCAGCATCTGAAGGACGACTTCGGGGAGCTTCAAAATCCGGAGTGCATTGGCGACGGTCGAGCGATCGCGACCGACCGCGTCGGCCACGTCCTGTTGCGCCAGCTTGAACTCGGCGATCAATCGCTCGTAGCCGCGCGCTTCGTCGACGGGCGACAGATCATCGCGCTGCAGGTTTTCGATCAGCGCGAGGGTTAGCAGCGTGCGGTCGTCGGCGTCGCGCTGCACCGCGGGGATGCGCTCCCAGCCGAGCTGCTGGCAGGCGCGCAGCCGGCGCTCGCCCGCGATCAGCTCATATCCGCCGTTCGCCCGGCGCACGACGACTGGTTGCAGGAGCCCGGCCTGTTTGATGGACGAGACCAGCTCCTCGAGTGCCGTCGGGTCGACCGTCTGGCGGGGCTGGAACGGGTTCGGCCGGATGTCCTTGATCGGCAGCTCGACCAAACTCCCTTCTCGTTCCGCCTCCTCTCGAGTCGGTCCGAGGAGCGCCTCGAGGCCACGGCCGAGGCGACGTCTTCCTGCGGCGGTTTCCGTCATGCGGGCACCTCCGGGGGACGCAGCGATTCAATTGCGGGCAGGTTTGGCGAGGGTGGAGTGTCCTGCTCGACCCGGCGAATCAGCTCCTGGGCGACGGCCAGATAGCTCTTTGCCCCCACCGACTGCACGTCGTACAAGACGATCGGTTTACCGAAGCTCGGCGCCTCCGCGAGCCGCACGTTCCGCGGGACCGTCACGCTGAACATGCGGCCCCCGAAGTATTCCTTCGCCTCATCCGCAACCTGCCTGGAAAGGTTCAGGCGCGCGTCGTACATCGTCAGCAGGACGCCCTCGATCGCGAGCGCGGGATTGAAATTGCGCTGCACGAGCTTGATGGTGTTGAGGAGCTGCGAGAGCCCCTCGAGCGCGTAGTACTCGCACTGGATTGGGATGACCACGCTGTCGGCGGCCGTCAGCATGTTGAGCGTGATAAGCCCGAGTGAGGGCGGGCAGTCGATGATGACGTAGGCGTACTCGTCACGCAGATCCCGCAACGCGTCGCGCATACGCGTTTCGCGCGAACGCTGATTGACGAGCTCGAGCTCGGCCCCGACCAGGTCCTGTGTCGCCGGGACGACGTCGAGATAGGGGAAGTGGACGTGGGGGAAGCGTGCCTGCGACAGCGCGGCGCCCTCGATGATCGCGTCGTAGAGCGAATGACGAATGCGATCGCGCTCGATGCCGACGCCACTCGTCGAATTGCCCTGCGGGTCCGCGTCGATGAGCAGCGTTTTGCGCTCGGCGATCGCGAGAGATGCGGCGAGGTTCACCGCGGTGGTCGTTTTGCCGACACCGCCTTTTTGATTGGCAACCGCAATTACACGAGACATTCTATAAATTATTGTCTCAAAAGGAGTTATGTAACTACCGCATTGCTGTGCGTCCAATATACGTTCGTTTCACGTGAAACGAAAGAGCGTACGTTTCACGTGAAACTGCAACGTAGTGCCCTACGCGACCCTCCGCCGCCACCGCATCGCTTCGACGACGAGGTTGTGCAGGTCGCTCGGTGTGACTCCCGGGACGCGCGCCGCCTGCGCGAGAGACGCGGGACGCACGCGATCGAGCTTCTGCCGCGCCTCGGTCGCCAGCGTGTGCAGATCGAGGTAGGGCAGGTCCGTTGGCAGGGAAAACGACGCGAGCTCTGCGAGCCGCGCGGCAGCGTCCCGCTCGCGCGCAAGATAGCCGTCGTACTTGATCTCGATCTCGGCCGCGAGGACCGCGTCCGTCGTCCCAATAACACCGACGCCTGCCGCCGTCAGCAGGGCAGCAAGCGAGACGCCAGGACGCTTTGCGACCACGGCAATGCGCTCGCTTCCGCGCAGCGTTGTCCCACTCTCTGCGAGGATGTCGTTGGCCTGTGCCGGCGCGATCGACGTCTCGCGCGCGAGATCCAGAACGACCTCTTCCTCCTTCAAGCGACGCTCGGCCGCGCGCAGCTCCGCGGCCGTCAACAAGCCGAGTCGCTCGGCGAGCGGCAGGAGCCGGCGCAGGGCGTTGTCCTGGCGGAGCAGCAACCGGAATTCCGAACGCGATGTAAAGAGCCGGTACGGTTCGTCGACGCCGCGCGTCACGAGATCGTCGACGAGCACGCCGATATACGCGTCGTCGCGACCGAGGACGACAGGCTCGAGTCCGCGGATCCGGCGCACGGCGTTGATCCCGGCGACCACGCCTTGGCCAGCCGCCTCTTCGTATCCCGTCGTGCCGTTGATCTGTCCCGCGAAGAACAGATGCTCGACGGCCTTCACCTCGAGCCACGGCGTGAGCTGGGTCGGCGGGTAGTAGTCGTACTCGATCGCGTAACCCGGCCGCGTCATTCGCGCGTGCTCCAGGCCGGGGACCGCGTGCAGGAACTCGAGCTGCACGGCGACGGGCAGGGAAGTGGACAGACCGTTCACGTACAACTCGGTCGTGTCGAGTCCTTCCGGCTCGAGAAAGACCTGGTGGCGCTTGGCGGCCGGAAACTTCACGATCTTGTCCTCGACCGACGGGCAGTAGCGCGGTCCGCGCCCGCTGATCGCTCCACCGTAGAGGGCCGATTCCTTGATGTGGCGCTGGATGATGTCCTTCAGTTGCTCGCCAGCCCACGTGATCCAGCAGGGAACCTGGCGGGGCCGTTCCACCCGCTCGTGGAAAGAGAAGCGGTAGCCGTCGGCGTCGCCGTCTTGCCGCTCGACTTTGCTCCAGTCGACCGACCGGCCATCGACGCGCGGGGGCGTGCCGGTCTTGAAGCGAGATACTGTAAGTCCAATATTCTCAATAACTTGCGCCATCTGCACCGATGGGGCGTCGCCGGCGCGGCCCGCCGGGATTTGGGTGTCAATTCCCAAATGAATTCGACCGCGCAGAAACGTCCCCGCCGTGATGATCACCGCTCGCGCGCCGAACCGCCGACCGTCGGCGGTCTCGACGCCGGTGATGCAGGTACCCTGGTCGTTGAAGAGCAGATTTGTGACCATGCCCTGTGTCAGCTCGAGAGCCGGGAGCTGCTCGAGCAGATGACGAACAGCGCGGCGATAGAGCGTGCGATCGGCCTGGGCGCGCGGGGCCCACACGGCCGGCCCCTTCGAGCGATTCAGCATGCGGAACTGGATGGTGGCGCGATCGGCGGCACGACCCATCAGTCCCCCGAGGGCATCGACCTCGCGAACAACGGTGCCCTTGGCGATGCCGCCGATGGCGGGATTGCAGGACATCTGGCCGATGGTATCGAGGACGGATGTGAGCAGCAGGGTCCGGGCGCCGAGGCGAGCAGACATTGTGGCAGCTTCAGTGCCGGCGTGACCGCCACCGACAATTAGGACGTCATAGTCGGACATAGCGCGAAGTATACCGGGCTGGACCGCGAGACGGCGAGGGACCCTACGCCCTCACCCAGCGAACAAGCTCCTTCATGGTGGGGCGCTTGCCGGTCATCAGAATCCCAACTCGGTAAATCCGGGACGCGACCCAGGTGATCGCCACAATGCCGATTAAGAGCATCGCCAGCGACACCGCCAGCTCGCCCATTCCCATGCTGCCGGCCGTCCAGCGAACCGGCGTCGCGATCGGCGACGTAAAGGGAACCATTGACAGCGTCCGGGCAAACGTCGAGGCCGGATCGTTCGTGAGTCCGATGATCGACAAGTACGAGATCATGAGCAGGTAGGTCACCGGCTGCTGCGCCTGGCGCGCTTCCTGTTCGTTGCTGGACATCGCGCCCACGGCCGCAAACATCGCGGAGTACAGCAGGAACCCCCCCAGGAAGAAGGCCATGAAGACCGCCACGGTTGCGAATGGGATGTGAGGCAGGGTGATGTCCATGGCGGACGCGGGATCCGCACCCAGCAGCCGCGCAATTGGAACGCGAAGGGCGACAAGCAACCGCGCCGATACGCCCCAGATCACAAACTGGAAGAACGAAACGGCACCCGCGCCTGCGACTTTGCCGAGCATCAGTTGGAAAGGACGCAGCGATGAAACGAGCACTTCAATGATGCGGGTTGTCTTCTCCTCCAGTACCGAGCTCATGACGTTCACGCCGTACAACAGGATGGCCATGAACAGGAGAATCGCCATGACATACGCCAGAGCGAACGATTGGCCGGCGTTCTCGGTCGTGATCTCGCCCCGCGCGATCTTCTTCTGGGCCAGCGTGACTCTGAGGGCCTGAGCCCAATCCACCACGGTCGGGTTCACGCCCTTGCCTTCGAGTCGCACCTTCTCGACGACACGATTCAGCGTGCGCTGCAATTCATCGATGATCTGGAGCGACAGATTCGATGCGCGGTATTCCGCCTTACCGTCGCTGGGCAAGGAGTCGTCGAGGATGAGAAATCCATTGAGCTGCTTGGCCTCCACCGACCGCTTCAACGAGTCGAGGACGCCCGGTACGAGGTTGACGGCATTCGCGCGAATCGTCTTACTGGCTCCAAGCGCCTCCACGACCTTCTTGCCATAGCCCAGCGTGCCGCCGTCGACAACGGTGATGTTCCGCACGCCGCCGCCCAGCGACTGTACGATCTGGTAAACGATTATTCCGGCAAACAGGACAGGACCGAGGATCGCAGAGACCCAAAACCACCTGGTGCGGACGCGCTCCACGAATTCCCGCCGAATGATCGCCCAGACCTTATGCATGCGAGGACACCTTGTCAGTTGCTCCGACCGGGACCGCCGCGGCGGTGGCAGCCTCCGGCCCCACGAGGTCCACAAAGATCTTGTGGAGTGAGGGACTGGCGAGCTCGAAGCGCGACAGCCGGGCGCCGGAATTCACCAGGCCGCGCAGGATCTCCTGCGGATCCGCGCCGTCCGCCAGCTCCAACTCCGCCTGCTGCCCAAAGTCCTGGACTTTCGCCACCAGCCGCCGGTCCCCGAAGAGCTGCTGCGCGCCGCCCTGGCTGCCGTCGAATACCACGATTACGTGCTTGCCGCCATGCGTCCGCTTGACCTCGGTGAGCGAATCGTCGATCAGCTTCCGTCCACGGGCAATGATGCAGAGCCGATCGCACAGCTTCTCCGCGTGCTCCATGATATGCGTCGAAAAGAGCACGGTCTTGCCGCGGCGCCGGTAGTCGACGATGGTATCCTGCAGCACCTGGGAGTTGACGGGATCGAGACCGGAAAACGGCTCGTCGAGAATCACGAGGTCCGGATCGTGTAACACCGTCGAGATGAACTGGACCTTCTGCTGCATCCCCTTCGACAACTCCGAGACTTTGCGCAATCGCCAATCACCCAGCCCCAGTCGGTCCAGCCAGTCGAGGGCTTTGGCACGCGCGCTGCGGCGCGGGACGCCCTTCGCCTCCGCCAAAAACACGAGGACGTCCAACACTCGCATCTTGGGATAGAGACCGCGCTCTTCAGGCAAATATCCGATCCGCTCGGAATGGGCTCGTCCGCCGGCGCTCGTTCCCAGGACGCGCACCGACCCTTCATCGGGCTCGTAGATGTCCATGAGCATCCGAATGGTCGTCGTCTTGCCGGCCCCGTTCGGACCGAGCAAACCGTAGATGATGCCGGACGGGACGGTCAAAGAAAGGGAATCGACTGCGGTGTGACCCGCAAAGCGCTTCGTAACGTGATCGACGACGACGGGATCGGACATGCCCCCACAAACTATTGGGGGCGAGTGAAGGGGGAAGGGGGCTACGGATTACGCGGGAACGCCGAACAACTCGCCGGCCTTCCGAACTGCACTGACCAACACATCGACATCATCGACGTCATTGTAGATGTAGAACGACGCGCGAGCCGTGGCTGCCACTCCGAGCCGCCGCATCAACGGCTGGGTGCAGTGATGGCCCGCGCGAATGCAGACGCCGTCGCGATCCAGGATCGTCGCCAGGTCGTGTGGATGAACGTCGCCGTACGTGAACGGAACGACGCCGGCCCGATGATCACGCGGCCCGTAAATCGTCACGCCCTCGATTTGTGAAAGCCGCTCGATGGCGACACGCGCCAGCTCCTGTTCATGCTCGGCGACGCGGTCCATGCCGAGGTGCTCGAGGTAGGCGATTGCCGCCTCCAGCCCAACGGCGGCTTCGACGTTCGGCGTTCCACCCTCGAATTTGTGTGGCACCTTGTTCCAGGTGGACCGGTCGTCCCAGACCCGCTCGATCATTTCGCCTCCCCCGTGGTAGGGAGGCATCGCGTCGAGCAGCGCAGGCTTGGCCACCAGCGCGCCGCTACCCATTGGCGCGAGCATCTTGTGGCCCGAGAAAGCGTAGAAGTCGCAGTCCAGGGCTTGAACGTCCACCCGCAAATGGGGCGTGGATTGGGCCCCGTCGACGACCGTCACCGCCCCCGCGGCATGCGCCAGCTTGCTCAACTGGGCGGCCGGGTTCACCGTGCCAAGGGAGTTCGAGACGTAGGGGAAGGCGACAAGCTTCGGCTTCGCGTCGAGCGCCTTGCCGTAGTCCGCCAGGTCGATCCGGCCATCTGCGGTGATCTCGACCATCCGGAGCTTGGCGCCCTTTTCCTGGCAGAGGATCTGCCAGGGGACGATGTTGGAATGGTGGTCCATCGCGGTGACCACCACCGAATCACCCCGTTGCACGTTCGCCCGTCCCCACGACCCGGCGACCAGGTTGATGGACTCGGTCGTCCCCCGCGTGAAGACGACCGCCTCGCGCGTCCACGCATTCACGAAGCGGGCGACGGTCGTGCGCGCCGCCTCATAGGCGTCCGTCGCCTCCACCGCGAGGCCATAGGCCCCGCGGTGCACGTTGGCATTGTGGCAGCGGTAGTAGTGCTCGATCGCCTCGAGCACCTTGCGGGGCTTCTGCGACGTCGCCGCGTTATCGAGATACACGAGCCGCTTGCCGTTCTCCTGGCGCTCGAGAATCGGGAAATCGCGGCGGAGCTTCTGCGTCTCCAGCATCAGAAGTCCCCCGCCGATTCGGTCGTCACCGGGGCGGCGCTGTTTTGCAGGGCGGCGTGCAGCGCGTGCCACGCCAGGTTTGCGCACTTGATGCGGCTGGGAAATGCGCGGACGCCCGAGAAGGCGGCCAGCTTCCCAGGCGCGTTCGTCCCGCCGGCAAGCATGTCCCGGAACGCCTGAAACATCTCTTCGGCCGCGGCGATCGACTTGCCCTTCACTGCGTCGGTCATCAGCGACGCCGACGCTTTCGAGATCGCGCAACCGGCACCCTGCGGCATCTGGAAGCCGATGTCCGTGATGGTATCGCCGTCGACGTGCACGAAGAGATGGATCCGGTCGCCACACAGCGGGTTGCTGCCTTCCGCCGTGCGGTTGGCGGTTTCGAGCCGGCGGAAATTGCGGGGATTGCGGTTGTGATCGAGAATCGTCTGCTGGTAGAGCTCGCCCAGGTCCACCATCACGCCGCCAGGCGATCGCGCACGATGCGATCGAGCTCCGCGCGCAACGCCGCGACGTCCATGCGACCGAGGATCTCCGCCGCGAACCCGTACGTCATCAGGCGGCGCGCCTCCGCCTCGCCGACGCCGCGGCTGCGCAAATAGAACAGCGCCCGCGGATCGAGCGGCCCCACGGTCGAGCCGTGCGTGCATTTCACGTCATCGGCGTAGATCTCGAGCTGCGGCTGACTGTCGGCATGCGCATCGGTCGACAGCAGCAGGTTGTTGTTCGTCTGCTTCGAATCGGTCTTTTGCGCACCAGGCCGCACGATGATACGCCCGGTGAACACCCCACGCGACTTTTCATCGAGCACACCGTTGAAGTATTCGTGACTCTCGCAGTGGTCGGCCGCGTGATCGATGGTGGTGTGATGGTCGGCGTGCTGCTGGCCGGCAAGCAGATAGAGTCCGTTCAGGATCAATGTGCCGCCCGGACCCGCCATGACCGCCCCGATGTCGTGGCGCGCGAGCGCCGCGCCGAACGCCACGGTGTGCAGGTGGACGGTGCTGTCGCGCCCCTGATGCGTCTGCGTCGTGGCGACGTGGTAGGCGCGCTCGCTCTCCCGCTGCACGCGGTGGTAGTCCACCCGCGCGCCCTCTCCCACCACCACTTCCGTCACGCTGTTCGTCCAATACGGCCCCTGACCGAGCGACGCGTACGTCTCGACGATACTCGCGCGGGCTTCGCGCTCGATCACCACCAGATTGCGCGGATGGCTGACGACCTGCTTGGCCCCGCTCGCCAGGAACAACAGCTGGATCGGCTCGGCAATCGTCGCTTTGGCCGGCACGTGAACGAATGCCCCCTCGTGCACGAACGCGGTGTTCAGTGCGGAGAATGGCCGGTCCTGCGTCGCGGCGTACGTGCCGAGGTGCTGGCGAACGAGGTCCTGCCGATGCGCGACGACGTGCGCCAGACTCTGGATGTCGTCGAAGAAGGGCGTCGACAGCGAGGGCTGGAAGAACCCATCGAGAAAGACCAGCCGGTAGCCGGTCTCGAAGAGTAGGAACGGTCGGATGTCGTCGAGCTTCGGCGTACGAGCCGGCGGCTGCGCCAGCTCGAACGAGCCCTCGGCGATCGGCGCGACGCTGGTGAAGCGCCACGCCTCCTGCTTCATGTTCGGAAAACCGAGATCGTGAAAGCGGGCGATGCCGCCTTCCCGCAGATCCTTAAGCCAGCTGGGAGCGCCTGATGCGCCGTTCGCAGCCCACGCGCGATACGATCCGACCAGCTGTTCTACATGCGCCATCGTCACGACACCATGGCGGCATCACGAAGCCAGTCGTAGCCTTTTGCCTCGAGTTCATGCGCCAATTCAGGCCCACCTGACTTCACGATCCGGCCGTCAGCAAGAACGTGCACGACATCGGGCGTGATGTGATTCAGCAGCCGCTGGTAGTGCGTCACGATCAGGAATGACCGCTTGGGACCGCGCAGCTGATTCACCGCGTGCGCGACGGTTTTCAACGCGTCGATATCGAGCCCGGAATCTGTCTCATCGAGAATCGCAAGCCGCGGCTCGAGCACGGCAAGCTGCAGGATCTCGTTGCGCTTCTTCTCGCCGCCCGAGAAGCCCTCGTTCACTGGGCGGTTCATCATCGAGTCGTCCCAGCCGATCGCCTTGAGCTTCTGCTCGAGGACTTGCAAAAAGTCGATCGGATCGAGCTCCGGCTCACCCCGCTCTCGGCGAAGCGCATTGAGCGCCGACCGGAGAAAATAGGAATTCGTGATGCCCCGAATCTCGACCGGATACTGGAAGGCGAGGAAGACACCGGCGCGCGCACGCTCCTCCGGTTTCATGCTGAGCAAGCCTTTACCCTCGTACTTCGCGCTTCCCGCGAGCACCGTATACGCCGGATGACCGGCGAGGACCTGGGCCAGCGTGCTCTTGCCCGAGCCGTTCGGTCCCATGATCGCGTGCACTTCACCTTCGCGAATCGCGAGATCGACACCCTTGAGAATCTCGTTGCCTGCGACGGCGACACGGAGCCCTTTGACTTCCAGCAACGCGTGTCCCGTGTCCCGTGTCCCGTGTCCCGGCATTATCCGACACTTCCTTCCAAACTGATACCGAGCAGGCGCGTGGCCTCAACGGCGAATTCCATGGGGAGTTCCTTAAAGACTTCCTTGCAGAAGCCGTTGACGATCATCGACACGGCGTCCTCCGCGGAAAGCCCGCGCTGGCGCAGATAGAAAATCTGATCCTCGCCAATCTTCGACGTGGACGCCTCGTGCTCCATGATCGCCGTGCTGTTGCGCACGTCGATGTACGGGAACGTGTGCGCCCCGCACTTGTCGCCGATCAACATCGAGTCGCACTGCGAGTAGTTCCGGGCGCCCTCCGCACCTTTCATGATCTTCACCAGACCGCGATACGTGTTCTGTCCTCGACCCGCCGAAATCCCCTTCGACACGATCGTCGAGCGTGTGTTCTTGCCGAGGTGAATCATCTTCGTGCCGGTGTCGGCCTGCTGCTTGCGGCTCGTCACCGCGACGGAGTAGAACTCACCGATCGAGTTGTCGCCCTGGAGAATGCAGCCGGGATACTTCCAGGTGATCGCCGAGCCGGTCTCGACCTGCGTCCACGAAATCTTGGAATTCACGCCGGCGCACTTGCCGCGCTTGGTGACGAAGTTGTAAATGCCGCCCTTCCCCTCTTCGTCCCCCGGATACCAGTTCTGGATCGTGGAGTACTTGATCGTCGCGCGATCGAGGGCGACGAGCTCGACGACCGCCGCGTGCAGCTGGTTCTCGTCGCGCATCGGCGCCGAGCAACCTTCGAGGTAGCTCACGTAGCTGCCCTCGTCCGCGATGATCAGCGTGCGCTCGAACTGGCCGGTGGACGAGGCGTTAATCCGGAAGTACGTCGACAGCTCCAGCGGGCAACGCACGCCCTTGGGCACGTACACGAACGACCCGTCGGTAAACACAGCGGAGTTGAGTGCGGCGAAGAAGTTGTCGTTGTATGGGACCACGGTGCCGACATACTGCTGTACGAGATCGGCGTGCTCGCGAATGGCTTGCGAGATCGGCATGAATATCACGCCGTACTTGGCGAGCTCCGCCTGAAATGTCGTGGCGACCGAGACGCTGTCGAACACCGCATCCACCGCGACGCCGGTGAGCCGCTTCTGCTCCTCGATCGGGATCCCGAGCTTCTCGAACGTCTGAACGAGCTTTGGATCGACCTGGTCGAGCGAATCGAGCTTGGGCTTCTGCTTGGGCGCGGCGTAATAGCTGATCGCCTGATAGTCGATCGGGCCGTACTTCACGTTGGGCCAGTGCGGCTCGCTCATCTTGAGCCAGTTCCGATATGCCTTGAGCCGCCACGCCAGCATCCACTCCGGCTCCCCCTTTTTCGCGGAGATGAGCCGGATGACGTCCTCGTTCAAGCCGGCCGGCACGACCTCGGATTCGATGTCGGTGACGAAGCCGTACTTGTACGGTTGCTGGACGTGCGCTTCAATACTGGTCATACAGCTCCCGGAAGTCGTTACTGGACATAACCTTGGCAATCAAACCGACAGCCAGAATCGGAATCCTAATGGTTTTGTCGGGATTGTCAATGAACTGCCGTGCGTGGTCCATGGTGCGTGGGAAATGCCAGCGCGACGTCCCACGTACCACGCACCACGTACCTGTTTAGTAAATGTCTCTATTCCACTCCCGTACGAGCCGTTCGTAGTCATCCGGCGTGTTGACCTGATCGATGATCGCTGGATCGTCTACGGGCACGCTGATGACCTCCCGCTGGTGCGGTTGCAGAATGGCCCTCGCGCCCTCCCGGGTCGCGGCCGGATTCTGGAGCAGCTCCTCGAATAGCTGGGATCCCCAGATAACCGGATGCCCTCGCCGCTCCCCCAAGGTGGGCACGACGATGTGCCCTTTCGTTCGCCTATGGGCCTCGAGGACTCGCTCGACCGTCGCCACCCGGACATGGGGCAAATCGACGGGCCACACGAGGACGGCGGTCGGTTGCAGCGGCTGCAGGGCGCGGAGCGCGCCGCGCAGCGAGGCGATCGGGCCTGTTTCCGGGTCAGGATTCTCCACGATCATGCAGTCGTGGCCGGCCAGAACCGGTTGAATGCGGGGCGCATCCGGACCCAGGACAACGACCCGGGTTTTGACTTCGAGGGCCTCGAGCGCTTCGAGGATGCGAACGACAAAAGGCAGCCCGAGGAAGTCCAACAGGGCCTTGGGAGATCCCATCCGGGCCGACCGGCCAGCCCCCAGGACGATGCCCGCTAACGACATATGGGCTAAGAGACTAAGCGGCTGAGTGGCTATGTGGCTAGAGGGCAGTTGCACGACGGACAGAAAGGGGCAATTTTGGCGCGCGCCCACATGGCAGCCCGTCGCATCCGCCAACTTGGCGACCCGATTCTGAGGGTCCGCTGCACCCCGGTTGAAGATCCCAAGTCACCGGCGGTGCGCCTGCTTTCGGACGACCTGCGTGACACGCTTCGCGTCGCCAAAAAGAAATACGACATGGGCCGAGCGCTGTCGGCGCCACAAATCGGCGCACCCGTCCGCGTCGTGCTGGTCGAGACCGGAAAGTTCCGGGCCACGATGATCAATCCCGAGATCACGGATGTGGGATCGGAGGATTTCCTGGTCTGGGACGACTGCTTCTCATTCCCCAACTTGCTCGTCCGCGTGAACCGGGCCTACCGCGCTTCCCTGAGTTATACGGATCTCAAGGGGAAGAAAGTCACCATGGAGCTCGAGGGTCCGATGGCGGAGCTGCTACAGCACGAGCTTGACCATCTGGATGGAATCCTCGCGATTGACCAGCCGACCGGCCTCGATCCCTTCGCGTACAAAGCGGAGTGGGAGAAGCATCACAAGCCCGAGGAGCGCTACGGACCCCCCAGGCCGCGCGAAGTTTAGAACCCGCTACATTTACAGACACAGACAGGGGTGCCCGCCGAGGTCAGCGGGCTGAGATCACACCCTCAGAACCTGATCCGGTTCGTACCGGCGAAGGGAGTTCCGTATGACCAGCCGTACTCAGATGTTCTTCGCCCGTCAGGGCACCATTACTCCCGAGATGCAGCGTGTCGCCGAGCGGGAATCGCTCCCGCCCGAGACGATTCGCGACGAGGTCGCGATCGGGCGGCTCATCATTCCGGCGAATGTGAATCACCTGAAGCAGCGGCTCGACCCGATGGCCATCGGCAAAGTCGCCAGTGTGAAGATCAACGCCAACATCGGCAACTCGGCGGTCGAGTCCGATATCGACGGCGAGCTCGAGAAGCTCCACCACGCCGTCCACTTCGGCGCCGATACCGTGATGGACCTCTCGACCGGCGGCAACATCGATGCGATTCGTGAGGCGATCATCGCGGCGTCGCCGGTGCCCATCGGCACGGTTCCGATCTACCAGGCGATCGAGATCGCCGGCGACGTCACCAAGCTCACCGCCGATGACATCCTCGACAACATCGGGCATCAGGCGCAGCAGGGCGTGGACTATGTCACGGTGCACGCGGGCATTCTGCGCGAGCACGTCGGCCTCGCGCTCGGTCGAGTGACCGGGATCGTGAGCCGCGGCGGCTCATTGATGGCGTACTGGATGACGCAGCACGGCAAGCAGAATCCACTGTACGAGCATTACGACCGGCTGCTCGAGATCGCGCGCGAGTACGACGTCACGCTATCGCTCGGCGATGGCTTGCGGCCAGGATCGATCGCCGACGCGACCGATAAGGCCCAATTGGCAGAGCTGACCGTTCTCGGCGAACTCACCGAGCGAGCCTGGAAGAAGGATGTGCAAGTAATGATCGAAGGGCCGGGCCACATCCCGATGCATCAGATCGAAGTGAACGTGCGTCTCGAGAAGGAGCTGTGTCACGAGGCGCCGTTCTACACACTCGGACCGCTCGTCACCGACGTGGCACCCGGCTACGACCACATCACGTCGGCGATCGGCGCGGCGATGATCGGCTGGTTCGGCGCGGACATGCTGTGCTACGTCACCCGCAAAGAGCACCTCGGCCTG